>NZ_JARAYQ010000067.1:0-35499 GCF_033794505.1 Streptomyces sp. MB09-01
GGGGACGTCGGAGTGGTTCAGGAGCAGCCCCGCGCCCCGTGCCCGCGCAGCAGAAGGCCGAAGCCGCCAAGCCGGCCAAGCCCGCCAAGAAGGGCCGCTCCAAGCTGGCACTGCTCGGCGGCGGGGTCGTGGCCCTGATCGTCGTGGCCTACGGCGCAGGGCTGCTCCTGAACCACTCCGACGTCCCCAAGGGCACCACCGTCCTCGGCGTCGACATCAGCGGCAGCCGCGACGAGGCCGCGGCCAAGCTCCAGACGGCCTTCGGAACCCGCGCCGCCGCCCCGATCCAGCTCAGCGTCGGCGGCAAGCAGGTCGAGCTGAAGCCCGACAAGGCCGGGCTGACCCTGGACAGCCAGACCACCGTCCGCAACGCGGCCGGCAGCGACTACAACCCCGTCACGGTCATCGGATCGCTGCTCGGCAACGAGCGCGTCGCCGATCCCGTGATGCCGGTCGACGAGGAGAAGCTCCAGGTCGCGCTCCAAGAGCTCGCCGGCACGGCGGGCTCGGCCACCGAGGGCACGATCACCTTCGACACCGGCAAGGCCGTCGCCGTCCCCGGAAAGCCCGGCACCACCCTGGACGTGGACGCCTCGGTCGAACTGGTCAACAAGGCCTTCCGCGACCAGGTCGCCACCGGCAAGGCGGCCGTGGCCGAACTGCCGACCACCACCAAGGAACCGGTCATCAACCAGGCCGAACTGGACCGGGCGATGAAGGACTTCGCGGAGCCCGCGATGTCCGCCATCGCCACGGTCAAGGCGGGGGGCAAGTCCCTCCCCTTCGGCTCCAAGTCCCTGCCGAAGTTCCTCAGCATGCAGGCCGTGGACGGCCGCCTCACCGAGAAGTTCGACCTGGAGGCGCTCAAGGCCGTCTACGGGAACACCTTCGACGGGGTCCTGATCACCCGCGGCACCGGCGCCAAGACGGCGGTCACCCCGCAGGACGTCGCAGGCGCCCTCGGCAAGGCCCTGCGCGGCAAGACCACGGCCGAGCGGACCGTCGTCATCGACACCAACGCGAACTAGCCTCCGCCCCGTCACGACGCACCGGTGCCCCCGCCCGGACCCCGGGCGGGGGCACCGTCACGTCCCGGCACACACGACGTGCCGTCCGCCGGCCCCGCCGGCGATCGAGGCGCGGGCACGGAGCGCCGTAAGGGGGCCGGCCCCCGGTCTCTGCGGCGCGCCCGAACCCCGTCAGTTCAGCAGGGCGCGAGCGGAGACGGCTTCGGCGCGGATGCGCGCCGCCGCGTCGGCGTCGATCGCGGCGACGACGTCCGCGTACGCGTCCAGCGCCGCCGCCCCCTCCTGGAAGGAGCCCCGTTCCACCAGCAGCCGCGCCCGCTCGTACCGCAGCGCCGCCGGATGCGACGGCAGCAGCAGCGACAGTTCGAGCGCCCACAGGGCCACCCCGGACTGCTCCGGGCGGGTCGACGCCCACGCCCGGATGTTGCCCAGGATCCGCAGCACGATGTCCAGGGTGCCGGCCGGCGTGCGCGGCCCCGACGCCAGCTCCGCGGGCCCGGCGCCCAAGGACGCGCCGCCCGCGAAGGGGTCCACGACCACGCCCTCCTCCGGGTCCCCGAAGCCCACCACGAAGTGCCCCGGCAGCCCCAGCCCGTACACCGGCGCCCCCGCCCGCCGGGCGACCTCCAGCCACACCACCGACAACAGGATGGGCAGGCCGCGCCGCCGCCGCAGGACCTCGTGCAGCAGCGAGGACGACAGCCGGCCGTAGTCCGCGGGGGTGCCGTGGAAGCCGAGCCGCCCGCCCAGCAGTTCCGTCACGGCCGACGCCCACGCCCGCGCGCCCCGCAGCCCGTACGGCAGCATCCCGGCGAGCCGGTCCAGCTCGATCTGCGCCCAGTCCATGGCGCGTTCGTCCAGGTCCGGGTCCGCCTCCGTCGCCAGCAGCAGGCACAGCAGCGCCAGATCGGGCCGCTCCGACCGGGCCTCCGCCGCGAACTGCTCCCGCCGGCCCGCCGGACTCACCCCGCCGCCCGGTAGTGGTGGTAGGTGTGGTGCGTCGCGAAGCCCAGCCCGTCGTACAGGGCCAGTGCCCCCGCATTGTCCGTCTCGACCTGCAGCCACGCCGCCGACGCGCCCTCCTCCAGCGCCCTGCCGGCCAGGGCGGCCATCACGGCCGTCGCCAGGCCCGCCCGCCGCTGTACGGGATCGACCGTCACGGCCGAGAAGCCGGCCCAGCGCCCGTCCACCACGCACCGCCCGACCGCCCGGCCCCCGGGCAGCGACGCGAACCACACCGACGGGCCCTCCACCAGCAGCCGCCGGGCCACGTCCGGGTCGTCGACCTTCCCGTAGCGCCCGAGCCACGCCTCGTCCGGGACACGGGTCAGCCGTACGGATCCGGCGGCGGGCGCCGCCACGTCGGCCACCGTCGCCAGCGCCCCGATCCGTACCTCCGCCGACACCTCGGACGCCCAGCCCCGCCGTTCCAGCTCCGCGCAGAGCAGCTCCTGCGTGCCGACGGCTCCGGTCGCGGCCTGCACATAGGCCGGAAGCCCTCGTTCCGCGTACCAGGAGGTCACTCGCGCGAGTGCATCGTCCAGCGGTATCCCCGGGTCGCCGACCGCCAGCACCGAATTGGCCCGCCGGGTGAACCCGGCGGCCGCCCGCAGCGTCCAGTCGCCCAGCGGCTCGCTCTCCAGCGGCTGCCAGGACCGCGCCGCGACCCGCGACAGCTCCTCGAAGGAGGCCGCCGGACCCCGCCGCCGGGCTGGCGCCGGAGGCACCGTCTTGCCCGCCACCAGGGAGGATTCCGCGATGCGGACGGACTGCCCGTTCTTCTTTGTGATCAGCAGCACACCCTGGTCCCAGGATGTGAGAACACCGACCGTGTCCGTGAACTCGGGTGATCCGCTCAGCCCGGCCTCCACCCGTCGTACAGAGACACGTTTACCCACGTCAGCCGGGGTAATTCGGACCTCCAGCAGTCCACCGGCGTTGATTTCCACAGCTCTGTCCGCCCCTCCTGTTCGGATCGTGCCCGGGAACGGAGATACTAGGTGCGGGCATCGACGACGCCGCGCTCCCGCGCGATATGGAAAGCCCTACCGAGGAGGAACGAGAGCGTGACCTACGTCATCGCGGAGCCTTGTGTCGACGTCAAGGACAAGGCATGCATCGAAGAGTGCCCCGTCGACTGCATCTACGAGGGCCAGCGGTCCTTGTACATCCACCCGGACGAATGCGTCGACTGTGGTGCGTGTGAGCCGGTCTGCCCGGTCGAGGCCATCTTCTACGAGGACGACACTCCGGAGGAGTGGAAGGACTACTACAAGGCGAACGTCGAGTTCTTCGACGAGCTCGGTTCGCCCGGTGGTGCCTCCAAGCTGGGCCTGATCGAACGCGATCACCCCTTCGTCGCCGCGCTGCCTGCCGGTATCAACGGCGAGCACTGACCCCTTCAGGCAGACGCGCCCCTCGGTCCCGTACGGCCTCGTCGCCGCACGGGACCGAGGCGTTTGCGGACCCGCTACCAGCCAGTACTCAGAGAGAGCAGAGACCATCGTGGCCGCAGTATCCGACCGTCTTCCCGCCTTCCCCTGGGACAAGCTGGAGCCGTACAAGAAGACGGCGGCGGCCCACGCGGACGGCATCGTGGACCTGTCCGTCGGCACGCCCGTGGACCCGGTCCCGCCGCTGATCCAGCGGGCCCTGATCGAGGCCGCCGACTCCCCGGGCTACCCGACGGTCTGGGGCACGGTCGCCCTGCGCGACGCGATCACGGGCTGGGTGCGCGGGCGCCTCGGCGCGAGCGCCGCCGAGCACCGCAACGTCCTGCCGGTCGTCGGCTCCAAGGAGCTGGTGGCCTGGCTGCCGACCCAGCTGGGCCTGGGGGCCGGGGACAAGGTCGCCTACCCCCGGCTCGCCTACCCGACGTACGAGGTCGGGGCGCGGCTGTGCGGCGCCGAGGCGGTCGTCTACGACGACCCCACCGCGCTCGACCCGTCCGGCCTGAAGCTGCTGTGGCTCAACTCCCCGTCCAACCCCACCGGCAAGGTCCTCGCCAAGGAGGACCTCGTGCGGATCGTGGCCTGGGCGCGCGAGCACGGGATCCTGCTCTTCAGCGACGAGTGCTACCTGGAGCTGGGCTGGGACGCCGAGCCCGTCTCCGTCCTGCACGACGACGTGTGCGGCGGCTCGTACGGGGGGATCGTCGCCGTCCACTCCCTCTCCAAGCGCTCCAACCTGGCCGGCTACCGGGCGGCCTTCATCGCCGGTGACGCCGACGTGCTCGGCGAGCTCCTGGAGATCCGCAAGCACGGCGGCATGATGACCCCGGCCCCGGTGCAGGCGGCCACGGTCGCCGCGCTCGGCGACGACGCCCACGTCGAGGAGCAGCGCGGGCGCTACGCGGCCCGCCGTGCGGCGCTGCGTGCGGCCCTGGAGGCACACGGCTTCCGGGTCGAGCACAGCGAGGCGAGCCTCTACCTGTGGGTGACCCGGGACGAGCCCTGCTGGGAGACGGTCGCCCACCTCGCGGACCTGGGCATCCTGGTGGCGCCGGGCGACTTCTACGGCGAGGCGGGCGCGCGGTTCGTGCGCGTCGCCTTCACCGCCACCGACGAGCGCGTCGAGGCGGCGGTCAAGCGCCTCGGCTGAGCGCCGGGCGGGGCCGGGAACAGCCCGAGGGGGCCGGGAGTTCGCACTCCCGGCCCCCTCGGTTTTTCCCGCGAGCGTCAGCCGCCCAGCGGTGCGCCACCGGGCAGTCCTGCCGGCAGGACACTGCCCACGGGCAGCTCGGACACCGGCAGCTCGGACACCGGCAGCTCGGACACCGGCAGCTCGGACACCGGCGACTGGGAGACAGGCAGCTCGGAGACCGGCAGCTCCTTCGCCGCGGGCAGCCCGCCGAGCAGGCCCCCCGCCTTGCCGGCCACGTCGGCGGCCGGGGCCGGCAGGGTCTCGGCGGTGGAGCCCACGGCGTCGGTGGCCGCGTCCGTGGTCGTGCCGGCCAGGGCACCGGGCGCGTCCTGCGCGGTGAGTGCGCCCAGTTGCGGCACGGACTCCAGACCGGCGGCGCTGGCCGCGCCGGCCGCACCGACCACGGGCGCTGCCCCGGCTGCGAGGAGCAGCGCGGCACGGGCGATCCGACGGGTCAGGGGGAGAGACATGTTGCTCCTAAGCGGTAGCGGCTGAGTACGCCGTGACTAACCGCTCGCGGGGCGGGTGGAGTTGCGGTGCCGAACGGTAAAGGATCGGTAACGCATCGTTTAATCGGCTTCCGCGACAAGCGCATCGCACCCGGGCCGACCAGGGATTCCGTCCCTCCCGGGGGTCATGGCCCACCGAACGGATCACGCTCGCAGGAGTGACCGCTCGCACGGGCGCCCGGATGCCCGTCCGGCGTGTCGCGAGGGGCCCCGACGGGGGGCCGGCGCCGGCGCCCCGGCACGCCGGGGACGTCAGCGGGCCATGAAGATCCGTACCTCGCCCGGGTTCGCGTTGCGGGGATCCCCGTCGCCGTCCTTCGCGCCCGTACCGCCCTTGTGCTGCCACTGCCCCCGGGCCTGGCCCGCGATCCAGGCGCGCAGGCCGTAGGACACGCGGGAGATGCCCAGCTCCTTCGCGTTGGCCACCGCCCAGTAGGCCATCGCCCGGCTGTGGCGCGTGGCGGCCTCACCGCCGTTCGCCTTCTCCCTCAGGGTGACCTCGACCTCCGGGCCGCCCTTGCCCCCGCCGCTGTTCCGGCCGGCCTGGCCCGCCTGGCCGGTCTGCGGGGCGAGGGTGTGCAGGCCGTCCTTGCCGAAGATCCGGGTCATTTCGTTCCGTACCTTCTCCGGGTCGCCCGGCCCGGTGGGTGCGGGGCCGCCGCAGTCCAGGGTGCCGTCGCCGCCGAAGGCCGCCGTCAGCACGGTCGCGTCCGGCTCGTGCTTCGCGTAGGCCTGCGGGAACCCGCTGCGCTGCACCTTCTGTGCGGCCACCGTCAGCGGCAGCCGCGAGTACCCCGGCACGTCGACGAGGCGGTCGTAGAAGATGCCGGCCGAGTAGACCGGGTCCGTGATCTGCTCCGGGGTGCCCCAGCCCATCGAGGGCCGCTGCTGGAAGAGGCCCAGCGAGTCCCGGTCGCCGTGGTCGAGGTTGCGCAGCGCGGACTCCTGCATGGCCGTCGCGAGCGCGATGGTCACCGCCCGGTCGGGCAGGCCCTTCGCGACGCCCACGGCGGCTATCGTCGCCGCGTTCGCCGCCTGCTCCGGGGACATTTCGTACGATTCGGAGGTTCCGTCGTAGTTGCCCGCGTTCACGCTGGCCACGCAGAAGGGGGCGCCGCCACCGCCGTTCGAGGCGCGCTGCACGGCGAAGTAGCCGATCACCGCGAGGAGAACGAGCAGACCGACGGCCGCGCGCAGCGGCCGGCGGCGGCGAGGACGGGAATCACGGTTCTCGGACACGCGGCCCACCGTACTTGAGGCATATGACGCGTCCACCGGCCGGACGGCGAGGCCCCGCCCCAGTCCGGGGCGTTAGGGTCATTCCATGTCCGAATCCGAGCTGGACCTCACCCTGGACGCCGCCGAGCTGACCGCCCGGCTCGTCGACATTCCTTCCGTGAGCGGCGACGAGAAGGTACTCGCCGACCTCGTGGAACACGCGCTGCGCGGCCTGCCCCACCTCACCGTGGACCGCTTCGGCAACAACGTCGTCGCCCGCACGCACCTCGGCCGCGCCGAGCGCGTCGTGCTCGCCGGCCACCTCGACACCGTGCCGATCGCCGACAACGTCCCGTCCCGCCTCGACGAGAACGACGTCCTGTGGGGCTGCGGCACCACCGACATGAAGTCCGGTGTCGCCGTACAGCTGCGCATCGCCGCGACCGTGCCCGAGCCGAACCGGGACCTCACCTTCGTCTTCTACGACCAGGAGGAGGTCGCCGCCGACCTCAACGGCCTGGGCAAGGTCGCCGCGGCCCACCCCGACTGGCTGACGGGCGACTTCGCGGTGCTGCTGGAGCCCTCCAACGCCGAGGTCGAGGGCGGCTGCCAGGGCACCCTGCGCGTTCTGCTGCGCACCGCCGGCGAGCGCGCGCACTCCGCCCGCAGCTGGATGGGCTCCAACGCCATCCACTCGGCGAGCCCGATCCTGGCCCGGCTCGCGTCGTACGAGCCGCGCAAGCCGGTCATCGACGGCCTGGAGTACCACGAGGGCCTCAACGCGGTGCGCATCGAGGGCGGCGTCGCCAACAACGTCATCCCCGACGCGTGCACGGTGACGGTCAACTTCCGCTACGCCCCCGACCGCAGCGAGGCCGACGCGCTCGCGCACGTGCGGGAGGTGTTCGCCGACTGCGACATCGCCGAGTTCGTCGTCGACGACTCCTCCGGCGGCGCCCTCCCCGGCCTCTCCCACCCGGCGGCCGCGGCCTTCATGGAGGCGGTGGGCGGCCGTGCCATGCCGAAGTTCGGCTGGACGGACGTCTCCCGCTTCAGCGCGCTGGGCGTCCCGGCCGTCAACTACGGCCCGGGGGACGCCCTGCTGGCCCACAAGGTCGACGAGCGGGTCGAGACGAAGGCGATCCTGCACTGCGAGGAACGACTCCGCGCCTGGCTGACCTCCTGAATTCCGCTTCTCGTCACCTTTGTGCGCCTACCCTGATCCAACGATCAGCAGGAGGGAGCACATCATGGGCAACCCCGAAGGTACCGCTCGTCGTCGGCCCGAGGAGCAGCAGCTCGGGCCGGTGCTGAGGAGGCGGAGCCAGATCAAGGCGGGCAGTACGACGGACCAGCGGCTGCTGGACTCCGCCGGGCCCTCCGAGTGGGTGCACACCGATCCCTGGAGGGTCCTGCGCATCCAGTCGGAGTTCATCGAGGGCTTCGGCACGCTCGCCGAGCTGCCGCCCGCGATCAGTGTGTTCGGATCGGCCCGCACCGCCGCGGGCACGCCCGAGTACGAGGCGGGCGTACGGATCGGCAGTGCCCTGGTGGACGCCGGCTTCGCGGTGATCACCGGCGGCGGTCCGGGGGCGATGGAGGCGGCCAACAAGGGCGCCCGGGAGGCCAACGGCATCTCGGTCGGCCTCGGCATCGAGCTCCCGTTCGAGCAGGGGCTCAACCAGCACGTCGATCTCGGGCTGAACTTCCGGTACTTCTTCGTCCGCAAGACGATGTTCGTGAAGTACAGCCAGGGCTTCGTCGTCCTGCCGGGCGGCCTGGGCACGCTGGACGAGCTGTTCGAGGCGCTGACCCTGGTCCAGACCCAGAAGATCACCCGCTTCCCGATCGTGCTGTTCGGCACGGAGTACTGGAGCGGCCTGATCGACTGGCTGCGGGGCACGGTGATCGCCCAGGGCAAGGCCTCGGAGAAGGACCTCTACCTGTTCCACGTCACGGACGACGTGGACGAGGCGATCGCCCTGGTGACGAAGGAAGTCGGCAAGTAGCCCCCAGCAGCCCGGGCCCGGCCGACGGCGCCCGGCCCGGGCCGCTCACCACTCCCGTTCGTGAAGGACTTCGACGCCTGCACGCGCGGATCCGCCCCCTGGTGGACGTCGTCGAGGAGCCCTCCGACGACGTGTCCCGGATGGGTCAGGCCAGGCCGCGGCGGGCGACGGCCGGGGGGCGGTGGCCCTGGATGGAGCGGACCATCTCGAGGATCTGGCGGGTTTCGGCGACCTCGTGGACGCGGTAGACCTGCGCCCCCAGCCAGGCGGACACGGCCGTCGTGGCCAGGGTGCCCAGCAGGCGCTCCTTGACCGGCTTGTCGAGGGTCTCGCCGACGAAGTCCTTGTTGGACAGGGAGACCAGGACCGGCCAGCCCGTCGCCGTCATCTCCTCCAGCCGGCGCGTGGCCTCCAGCGAGTGGCGGGTGTTCTTCCCGAAGTCGTGGCCCGGGTCGATCATGATCGCGTCCCGGCGGACGCCGAGGGCGGCGGCGCGGTCGGCGAGGCCGACCGTGACCCGCAGGATGTCCTCCATCACGTCCTCGTACACGACCCGGTGCGGCCGGGTGCGCGGCTCGACCCCGCCCGCGTGCGTGCAGACCAGGCCGACGTCGTAGCGGGCGGCGACCTCCGCCAGCTTGGGGTCCACCCCACCCCACGCGTCGTTCAGCAGGTCCGCGCCGGCCTCGCACACGGCCTCGCCGACCTCGTGCCGCCAGGTGTCCACGCTGATCACCACGTCCGGGAAGCGCCGCCGGACCTCGGCCACGAAGCCGACCGTGCGCCGGGCCTCCTCGGCCGCGTCCACGTGCTCGCCCGGGCCCGCCTTGACCCCGCCGATGTCGATGATCGCGGCGCCCTCGGCGATCGCCTGCTCGACACGGTCCAGCGCCGGCTCGTCGCGGAACGTCGCGCCCTGGTCGTAGAAGGAGTCCGGAGTCCGGTTCACGATGGCCATGATCACCGGCTCGTGGGTGTCGAACTCGCGCCTGCCCAGTCGCAGCATCCTGCTCTTTCCTCCTTCGGCGGCCCTTGCGCCTCGCCTGCGACCTTAACCTGGTGGCCGGAGTCTCTCAGGGGAGTTGATCGTGTTCTTCTTCTTGATGATCGCGCTGGTCGTGGTCGTGGCGGCGGTCACCCTGGCCGTGATCGGGGGCGGCTCGGAGGCCGTCCTGCCGGAGGCGGAGCCGGACCGGGTGGCGGACGGGCTGCCGGAGAGCCGGCCCGTCGTGCGCGCGGACATCGACGCGCTGCGGCTGCCCGTCGCGCCGCGCGGCTACCGGATGGCCGAGGTGGACGACGTACTGGAGCGGCTCGCGGCGGAACTGGCCGAGCGGGACGCGCGGATCGCGCAGCTGACCGCCGCGGCGGCCGGGCCCGCCGCGGCGCCGGCGGACGTGGCCGACCGGGTCGACCTCGGCAAGGGCGGTGAGCGGTGAGCGGCGTGCTGGCCGGAACGGACGGGCTGCTGCGCTGCCCGTGGGCGCTGTCCACGCCGGACTACGTGGCCTACCACGACACCGAATGGGGCCGCGCGGTCCACGGCGACGACGCCCTGTACGAACGGCTGTGCCTGGAGGCCTTCCAGTCGGGGCTGTCCTGGCTGACGATCCTGCGGCGGCGCGAGGGCTTCCGCAAGGCCTTCTCCGACTTCGGGATCGCGGCGGTCGCCGCGTTCGACGAGCGGGACGCGGAGCGGCTGCTGGCCGACGAGGGGATCATCCGCAACCGGGCCAAGATCGAGGCGACCCTGGCCAACGCGAAGGTCCTCGCCGGGTGGGAGCCGGGCGAGCTGGACGCGCTGATCTGGTCCCACGTCCCGGAGGAGCCCGCACCCGCCCCGCGGGCTGTCACCGAGGTGCCGGCCATCACGCCGGAGTCCACCGCCCTCGCCAAGGCCCTGAAGAAGGCCGGCATCCGCTTCGTCGGCCCCACGACGGCGTACGCCCTGATGCAGGCCTGCGGGCTGGTCAACGACCACCTGGCGACCTGCACCTCCCGCCACCCCGCCTGATCCGGTGCGGCGGCCGCCGGGGGCGCACGGCCCCCGGCCCCGCCGGCACTCCCGGCACCACTGGGACGGCTTAGCGGCCGAGGTACTTCGGCGGCTGCTTCGCGAGGAAGGCCTGGACGGCGATGCCGTGGTCCTCGGAGGCCCCCGCACGGGTCTGGAGGACGTCCTCGTGGGCCAGGGACTCCGCGAGGGAGTGGGTGGCCCCGTAGGCCAGGGACTCCTTCAGCGCGGCGTACGCGACCGTGGGGCCCGCGGCGAGCGTGCGGGCCACGGCCTCGGCCTCCGCGCGCAGGGAGTCCGCGGGCACCAGGCGGTTGACGATGCCGAGCTCGTACGCCTCCTGGGCCTTGATCGAACGCGGGAAGAGCAGCAGGTCCGAGGCGCGGGAGGCGCCGATCAGGCGGGGGAGGGTCCACGAGACCCCGGAGTCGGCGGTCAGCGCCACCCCGGCGAACGAGGTGTTGAAGGAGGCGGTGTCGGCGACCACCCGGAAGTCCGCCGCCAGCGCGAAGCCGAAGCCCGCACCGGCCGCCACGCCGTTCACCCCGGCCACCACGGGCTTCGGCATCTCGGTGAGCGCCCGCACGATCGGGTTGTAGTGGTCGGCGACCGTGGTCATGGTCAGCGAGGAGCCGGTCTCGCGGTCCGAGGCGAGGTTCCCGATGTGCTCCTTGAGGTCCTGGCCCACGCAGAAGGCCCGGTCGCCGGCCGCGGTCAGCAGCACGGCGCGTACCGCGGTGTCCCCGGCCGCGGCCTGGACCGCGTCGCGCAGGGCGACCTTGGCCTCGGTGTTCATCGCGTTCATCGCGTCCGGACGGTTGATCGTGATGGTTGCGAGTCCGTCGGTCACTTCGTAGAGCACGCTGTCGGCCATGGCAGGGGGTCCCCCTTCGTCGCGGGCTTGGCTACCGGCCGGTACCGGCCGTGCAAGGGCCAGCATGGCGGACCGGACGGGACGCGCACATGTGATGTGCGTCAAAGAAAGCCGATGCCCATCTCGCGGTGCGGCGGCGAAGTATCGCAGGCGGGTCCCCGAAATGAGTGGTTTTGGTCAAGCGCGTTGCCCAAGCGTTCCCAGCCGATGTTGGTCATCGGGTCCTGACATGCGGGATAATGGCTGGGAAGCAATGTGTTCGATGCCGGGTATTAGGCGCCTGAATGGGGCCGTCGGCTGACGATGAGCTGGTTTCAGGAAGGGGAACGAGCATGGCGGCCATGAAGCCGCGGACGGGCGACGGCCCGCTCGAGGTCACCAAGGAGGGGCGGGGCATCGTCATGCGCGTACCGCTCGAGGGCGGCGGTCGGCTTGTCGTCGAGCTGACCCCCGATGAGGCGGACGCCCTGGGTGACGCCCTGAAGAAGGTCGTCGGCTGACCCCCCAAGGACGCTGACAGCACTTCCACCTTCTGCATTCTCTGCGCTGCCCCGACCGCGATCAGCGGCCGGGGCAGCGTTGTGTCGTGTTCGAGGACAGATCCCCGCCGGAGCCACGCCGTGACCTTCTCCCCGCCCGCGCCGCCCGCCTTCGCCGACTGCAGCCCCCGTCAGAAGGCCGCGCGGGTCCTCTCCGACGTCCTGGCGCCGGCGAACCTGGTGGTGGCTCTGCTCCTGCTGATCGGCTGGCACAGCACCACCTCGTGGACCGGGCTCGGCTGGGGCCTGCTCGGCGCCCTGTTCTGCGGCGTGGTCCCGATCGGCATCATCGTCCTCGGCGTCCGCCGCGGGGCGCTGACCGACCAGCACATCCGGGTGCGGCGCCAGCGGCTCGTCCCGATGGGCCTGAGCCTGCTCTCCGTGATCGCCGGGATCACCCTGCTGCACGTCCTCGGCGCGCCCCGGGACGTCTTCGCGCTCGTCGTCGCCATGCTCGTGGGACTGGTCTCGTCCCTGCTGGTCACGGTCGGCTGGCAGATATCCGTCCACATGTCGGTGGCGGGCGGCACGGTGATGATCCTCGCGCTCGTCTTCGGCCCGCCGGCGCTTCCCGCGGCTCTGATCGCCGCCGCCGTCGGCTGGTCCCGCCTGGCGCTGAAGGCGCACACACCGGCTCAGCTCCTCGCCGGCACCGCCCTGGGCGGCACGGCCGCCCTCACCTTCGCCGTCCTGAGCTGACCGGACGGGGCACCGGGCGCCCGGCGCCCGCGCTCAGCGACGGACGGCGCAGAGCAGTCCGTCGCCCACCGGGAGCAGTGCGGCTTCCAGGGCCGGGCTCTCCCGGACGCTGCGCAGCAGCTCGCGGACGCGGAGCACCTCCACCGGCTGGGCCGCGGAGTCGACCGTACGGCCGTCGGAGAAGACCCCCTCGAAGCACACCAGCCCGCCGGGACGCAGCAGACGCAACGATTCAGCGAGGTAGTCGAGGGACTCGGTGGGGTCCCCGTCGCAGAAGACGAGGTCGTATCCGCCGTCGGCGAGCCGGGGCAGGACGTCGAGGGCGCGGCCGGGGATGAAGCGGGCGCGGTTGCCCGCGAAGCCGGCGGCGCGGAAGGCCTGGCGGGCGAAGGCCTGCCGGTCCGGCTCGGGATCCACCGTGGTCAGGACCCCGTCGGGGCGCATGCCGTGCAGGAGGTGGATGCCGGAGACGCCCGTTCCGGTGCCGATCTCGGCGACCGCCTTGGCGTCCGCGGTGGCGGCCAGCAGGCGCAGCGCGGCCCCGGTGCCGGGGGAGACAGAGCGCAGGCCCGCTTCCCTGGACCGGTCGCGGGCCCATCGCAGAGCGTCGTCCTCGGCGACAAACGCGTCGGCGAACGCCCAGCTCGTCTGCCGGTTGCCGGTAATGACCCTCTCCTGTCCCCATAGTTGGCGCAACGGTGACTGTATCCGCTGACGTCGGGAACCCGCAGATGGGACCGGGCGTTGTAAGGGGTGGAGGCGGGACGAGAAGGACGGTGCCGGGCAGATCGGCGACCGGGACCGCTCCGGGGCCTAAGACCTGCGTAAAGATACTGCAAAAACGCTTATCCGGAGCTGACAGAGGGGGTGGCTATGGTAGGGACTCCACTGGACACCACCAGAGCCGACAGGGGAGGTGCGGCTGCGCCTGTGGATCGTAGGGGCGCGCTGAGACGCCTCTTCTGGTCGGCGGGTGAGCCGAAATCCGTGACCTACATTGCTGACCGCTTCCACACCGCCGACGCCGCAACCACCGCGACCTTTGCCGCCGATGCGGGCTCCCAGGCGTGGACCCCTCCCTCGTGGGAGGAGATCGTCAGCACGCACAGCGCGCGGGTCTACCGCCTTGCCTACCGTCTGACGGGGAACCAGCACGACGCCGAGGACCTGACCCAAGAGGTCTTCGTCCGCGTCTTCCGCTCGCTCTCCACGTACACGCCCGGCACGTTCGAGGGCTGGCTTCACCGCATCACGACGAACCTGTTCCTGGACATGGTCCGCCGCAAGCAGCGGATCCGCTTCGACGCGCTCGCCGACGACGCCGCCGAGCGGCTGCCGAGCCGCGAGCCGTCCCCGCAGCAGGTCCTGCACGACACCCACTTCGACGCGGACGTCCAGCAGGCGCTGGACACCCTCGCGCCCGAATTCCGCGCGGCCGTGGTGCTGTGCGACATCGAGGGCCTGTCGTACGAGGAGATCGCCGCCACGCTCGGCGTGAAGCTCGGCACCGTGCGCAGCCGTATCCACCGCGGCCGTTCGCACCTGCGCAAGGCGCTCAAGCACCGGTCTCCCGAGGCCCGTGCCGAGCAGCGCGCGCTGGCGGGTGTGTTCATGGGCGCCCCCGGCGCCGGGGGAGAGGGCGGAGCCGAGTGAGCGGAGTCAGTCCGTCCCCTGCCGAACAGCACCTGGGCGACCGGCTTGCCGCCCTGGTGGACGGGGAGCTGAAGCACGATGCGCGGGAGCGGGTCCTGGCCCACCTGGCGACGTGCGCCAAGTGCAAGGCCGAGGCCGATGCCCAGCGCCGCCTGAAGACCATGTTCGTCGAGAGCGCGCCGCCGCCGCTGTCCGCAGGACTGCTGGCGCGGCTGCAGGGGCTGCCCGGCAGCGGTCCTGACGGCCCGTCGGGCCCCGCGGGCCCACCGGGCCCCGGCCCCAAGGCTGCCGACCCCTTCGAGGCCTTCGCGTACGGGCTGCACGCGGCCGCCCGGCCGCAGCAGCAGGGCTTCCGCGTCCACGAGGTGGGCCGACCGCGCCGCCGGTTCGCCTTCGTCGCCGCCGGAGCCGTGTCGCTGGCCGCGCTCGCACTGGGCAGCGGACTGCCGCAGGAGGCCGCGGACCCGAACGTCCGGCGGGATTCCCCGGCGCCCGCCTCCAGGCCGGGCCCCGCGCTGCCCGTGGCCGACGCCGGGGCGCGTGAGCGCATGCCCACGCCCGCGGCCGTCCCGAGCCTCCTGTCCACCGCCGCGACCCCGCTGCCGCCCGCGCACCCCGCCCCGGCCGGCCCGGCCCGTCCGGTCTCCCTGCTGCGCTGACCCCGGAGCTGGTTGAATCGGTGGCACATGCGCATAGGTACGCGGGGAGCGCCCATGGCCGACAGGCAGCAGACCGATCCGGCTCCACAGTGGTGGAGCCGGCCCGAGGGCACGGCTGACGGCCGCCCCGCAGGAGTGCCCTCGCCGCGGCCCGGAGCCGGGGACGGGACGGGGCAGGAGGCGGGGCAGGAGCCCGGCGCCGAGGACGGCGCCCCGGCCGCCCAGGACGCCGCCCCGGACGGGGCGGCCCCGGCCCGCGAGGTGCGCTACGACCCCTGGGGCGGGCAGCCGCTGCAGGTCGTGGACCGCGGCAGGGACCGGCGCGGCTTCCGGCTGTGGCAGGTGGCGGCCCTCAGCGCCGGAACCGCCCTGCTCGCCGGCGGGATCGGCGGCTACGTCGGCGTGCTCGCCGAACGGCAGAGCAGCACGCGGCTCGAACTCCCCCAGGCCGCCGCCGCCGACAAGGGCCGGGCGCCCGCCAGCGTGGCCGGGATCGCGGCCACCGCGCTGCCAGGAGTGGTGACCCTGCACGTGCGGGGCGAGAAGGGCAGCGGCACGGGCACCGGCTTCGTCCTCGACGAGCAGGGCCACATCCTGACCAACAACCACGTGGTCGCCGACTCCAAGGAGATAGCGGTCACCTTCAGCACCGGCGAAAGCGTCACCGCCGAGCTGGTCGGCCGCGACTCCGGGTACGACCTGGCCGTGGTCAAGGTCAGCGGCGTACGGGGCCTGCGGCCCCTGAGCCTGGGGAACTCCGAGAACGTGCAGGTCGGCGACCCGGTGGTGGCCATCGGCGCGCCCTTCGACCTCTCGAACACCGTCACCTCCGGCATCATCAGCGCCACCGGCCGGCCCGTCACCGCGGGCGGCGACAAGGGCGACGGCAGCGACATCAGCTACGTCGACGCCCTGCAGACCGACGCCCCCATCAACCCCGGGAACTCCGGCGGCCCCCTCCTCGACGCCAAGGCCCACGTGGTCGGCATCAACAGTGCGATCCGCGGAGCCGACAAGGACGACCCCACCCGCCAGGGCGGCTCCATCGGACTCGGCTTCGCCATCCCCATCAACCAGGGCAAGCGCGTCGCCGAGGAGCTCATCCGCACCGGCCGCGCCACGCACCCCGTCATCGGGGTCACCCTCGACATGGACTACACGGGCGACGGAGCCCGGGTCGGGGACGAGGGCGAGGACGGCAAACCGTCCGTGGTCGCCGACGGACCGGGCGCGCACGCCGGGATCAAGGCCGGCGACGTGATCACCAAGGTGGACGGCCAGCGGGTCCGGGGCGGTGACGAGCTGATCATCAAGATCAGGGCGCACCGGCCGGGCGATCCGCTGACCCTCACCGTGCTGCGCGAGGGCCGGGAACGCACGCTCCGGGTGGTCCTCGGATCGGCGAACGGATCATGAGCGCGGGGTGACGGCCGGGGCACCTCCCGGACGAAGTCTGGGGGTGAAACGGCCACGGAGTGGCACGCAGGTATGGGTGTGAGGACAACGCCGGGTACCGTGTGTTCGGGCCCGAAGTGATACAGAGCCGAGGAGCGGCAAGGTGTTCAACGACATAGGCGCACTCGAACTCGTCACGATCGTGGTGCTCGCCATTCTCGTTTTCGGCCCGGACAAGCTGCCCAAGGTCATTCAGGACGTGACGGGCGTCATCCGGAAGATCCGCGCGTTCTCGGACAGTGCGAAGCAGGACATCCGCTCCGAACTCGGCCCGGAATTCAAGGACTTCGAGTTCGAGGACCTGAATCCGAAGACGTTCATCCGCAAGCAGCTGACCGAGAACGAGGACCTCAAGGAGATCCGCAGCAGCTTCGACCTCCGCAAGGAGCTCAACGACGTCGCCGACGCCGTGAACAGCGACGAGGCCACCCCCGCTGCGGCCGCCCCGTCGGCCGCCGCCACGCCCATCGGCACCGGCCCGGATCTGCTGAAGAAGCCCGTCTCCCCGGCCCCTGAACAGCGTTCGCGCTTCGACGCCGACGCCACGTGACACGCGGCTTGCCCGGCGATCCGCGGTCGGGTGGCTATCCTCCATCTGTTGTCCGGACCCAGGACGCCCGAGGGAGGGGGTCCCCCCAGCCCAGCGAGGGGGAGGGCCGTTCCGGACCCCACGGAACGAGAGGCCGCTCAGATGGAGACGACGAGCAGTAGCCGGGTCGGAGCGCAGACCGCCGAGGCCCCCGCCACCGCCGCCGCACCCGCGCAGGAACCGCAGACCGACGCGGTGACCGGCGCGCAGACCGACACACAGCCCCAGGAGGCCGCCGCACCCGTGCCGGCCGCCCGGCGGACGGCCGAGGGCTTCCTGGCCGCAGACTTCCCCTGGTACGGGCTGGACGGGGCCTTCAGCGGACCCCGCTGGCTGATGCAGGTCGGCACCGCCGCCGACGGGACCGTGGAGCACGGCTCCACCGGTCACGGCGACGAGCCGTCCGCCCGGGGCGAGATCGCCACCGGCGAGAAGGAACGCTTCGCGGTGGTCATCACCGTGGCGAGCAACCCGCTGCGCCGCAGCGGCGACGGCACCGGCGTCCTGGAGGCCACCTCGGTCTCCTCGGCGGCCTGGCTGGCCGGCTCCGGGCTGCTGGCCTACAGCTGGCCCGGGCAGATGGACCACTCCCTGCGCGACGACTGGCTCGACCAGCAGACCGAGGCGGCGTGGGAGCTCGCGGACGACCTCGCCGGGGATGACTGGTCGACGCTGTCGCTGCCGGTCGACGGGGAGCCGACGCCGTTCCACTACCGGGAGTCGGAGTTCGGCTGGGTGCTCGCGGGTTCCACCGGGACCGGGGTGCACCTGGGGGCGTACGGGCGGGGGATGAGCGCGTACGGGCTCGGGTTCTCGGCGATCGCGGACCTCGGCACGTACGAGTAGCGGGCCGGCGGGTACGGGAAAGGGCACCGCCGGCCGGCGGTGCCCTTTTCACCCCGCGCGGCCCGTGCGGGCCGCGGTCGGCTAGAACTTGTTCCGGGGAGTGATGCCCAGGGACATGCCCGAGAGGCCGCGGGCGCGGCCGCCGAGCTTGCCGGCGATGGCGCGCAGGGCCGCGCCGGCCGGGGAGTCCGGGTCGGACAGGACGACCGGCTTGCCCTCGTCGCCGCCCTCGCGCAGGCGGACGTCGATCGGGATCGAGCCCAGCACCGGCACGGTCGCGCCGACCGTCTTGGTCAGCCCGTCGGCGACCTTCTGGCCACCGCCCGAGCCGAAGACGTCCACCATCTCGTCGCAGTGCGGGCACGGCAGGCCCGACATGTTCTCGACGACGCCGACGATCTTCTGGTGGGTCTGCACGGCGATCGATCCGGCCCGCTCCGCGACCTCGGCCGCGGCCTGCTGCGGGGTGGTGACGACCAGGATCTCGGCGTTCGGCACCAGCTGGGCCACCGAGATCGCGATGTCGCCGGTGCCCGGCGGCAGGTCCAGCAGCAGGACGTCCAGGTCGCCCCAGAACACGTCCGCCAGGAACTGCTGCAGTGCCCGGTGCAGCATCGGGCCGCGCCACACCACCGGGGCGTTGCCGGGGGTGAACATGCCGATGGAGATGACCTTCACGCCGTGCGCCGACGGCGGCATGATCATGTTCTCGACCTGGGTGGGACGGCCGTCCACACCCAGCATGCGCGGCACGCTGTGGCCGTAGATGTCGGCGTCGACCACGCCGACCTTCAGGCCGTCGGCCGCCATCGCCGCGGCCAGGTTGACCGTGACCGAGGACTTGCCGACGCCGCCCTTGCCGGACGCGACCGCGTAGACGCGGGTCAGCGAGCCCGGCTTGGCGAAGGGCACCTCGCGCTCGGCGGTGCCGCCGCGCAGGGTGGCGGCCAGGTCCTTGCGCTGCTCGTCGCTCATCACGTCGAGGGTGACGGCGACGGAGGTGACCCCTGCGACCTTCTCGACGGCCTCGGTGACGTTCTTGGTGATGGTCTCGCGCATGGGGCAGCCCGACACCGTGAGGTAGACCGTGACGGCGACCGCGCCGCGGTCGCCGATCTCCACCGATTTGACCATGCCGAGCTCGGTGATCGGCCGGTGGATCTCGGGGTCGTTCACCGTCGCCAGAGCGTCCAGGATCGCGTCCTGCTCAGGTGCGGCGGCGGAGCTTGTGTCGGTAGCCATGCCCCGATGGTACGGCTCGGTAGCAGGGCTCAGGGAAGCCCGTCAGCGGTCGCCTTCATCACGTTCCGCCGGGAATAGACGCCGCTCGTCCATCTCCTTGATCAGGTCCTGGAACTCGGACCTGATCCAGTCGCGCGTGGCGACCTCGCCCAGGCCCATGCGCAGGGCCGCGATCTCGCGGGTCAGGTACTCCGTGTCGGCGATGGACCGCTCGTTCTGCTTGCGGTCCTGCTCCAGGTTGACCCGGTCGCGGTCGTCCTGCCGGTTCTGCGCGAGCAGGATCAGCGGAGCGGCGTAGGAGGCCTGGAGCGACAGCATCAGGGTCAGGAAGATGAACGGGTACTTGTCGAACCTCAGATCGTCCGGCGCGAAGATGTTCCACAGCACCCACAGCACGATGACCAGCGTCATCCAGACGATGAACCGTCCCGTGCCGAGGAACCGCGCCACCTTCTCCGACAGCCGCCCGAAGGCCTCCGGGTCGTACTCGGGCAGCAGCGAGCGGCGGGGCGCGCGCGGCAGGTCCAGGCGCACCCGCGACCGGGTCAGCGCGCTCGACCCGGTGCTCTGCGCGGACCTTCCCGCCCGTTCGCCAGAACGTTCCGCCGCTTCCACCGCCAGCCCGTGCTCACGCGCCTGCATCCGGGCCTGCTCGCGCCGCTCCCGGATCTGCTCCCGGCGCCGCTCGCGCGCCTGCTCACCGCGCCCCCGGTCGAAGCGCCCTCTCTCATTGGCCACCCAAGGCCTCCTCGGAATGGAATTCCGTCTCCCGCCAGTCGTCCGGCAGCAGGTGGTCCAGCACGTCGTCGACCGTCACCGCGCCCAGCAGCGATCCGCTCTCGTCGACCACCGGCACCGCGACCATGTTGTAGGCGGCCAGGTGCGTGGTCACCGCGGGCAGCGAGGCGTCCGGCCGCAGCGGCGGCAGGTCCGTGTCCACGATCGAGCTGACCAGCGTGAACGGAGGGTCCCGCAGCAGCCGCTGGAAGTGCACCGTGCCCAGGTACTTGCCCGTGGGCGTCTCGTCCGGCGGCCGGCACACGTACACCTGCGCCGCCAGCGCGGGCGACAGGTCCGCCTGCCGTACGCGGGCCAGCGCGTCCGCGACCGTCGCGTCCGGCCGCAGCACGATCGGTTCGGTGGTCATCAGGCCGCCCGCGGTGTTCTCCTCGTAGGACAGCAGGCGGCGCACATCGGCCGCGTCGTCCGGCTGCATCAGCGTCAGCAGCCGCTCCTTGTCGTCCTCCGGCAGCTCCGACAGCAGGTCGGCCGCGTCGTCCGGGTCCATGGCCTCCAGGACGTCGGCGGCGCGCTCCTCCTTCAGCTTGCCGAGGATCTCCACCTGCTCGTCCTCCGGCAGCTCCTCCAGCACGTCCGCGAGCCGGTCGTCGTCGAGGGCGTTGGCCACCTCGGCGCGCCGCTTCGGCGTCAGGTGGTGGAGCACGTTCGCCACGTCGGCCGGGCGCATCTGCTCGAAGGTGGCGACCAGGTTCTCGGCGCCCTGCCCGTGCTCCTCCAGCGAGAAGCCCGTCACCGCCGACCATTCCACCGTCAGCGTCTCGCCCCGCCGGCGCAGTGCCCCCGACTTGCCCTTCCGCACGAAGATCCGGTCGATCTCCCAGTCGCGGCGGGCCGGCAGCTGCTGGATGGCCACGTCCAGGACGGTGACCTCCTCGCCGCTGGCCACCAGCGTCACGCGGCGGTCCAGCAGTTCGCCCAGGACCAGCCGCTCGGTGGGGCGCTGCTCGAAGCGGCGCATGTTGACGACACCGGTGGTGATGACCTGCCCGGACTCCACGCCCGTGACGCGGGTCATCGGCAGGAAGATCCGGCGCCGGCTGACCACCTCCACGACCAGGCCCAGCAGCCGCGGCGGGCGGCCGCCGACGCGCAGCATCGCGACCAGGTCGCGGACGCGCCCGACCTGGTCGCCGTTGGGATCGAAGACGGGCACACCCGACAGATGCGAGACGAAGATCCGCGGGGCGCCTGCAACCATCCGAGCGCCTCCTAGAGCGTCCATCAACAGTCGTACGGGCCCTCAGGCTAGCCCGTGCCGCGAGCAAGCGTCCTGGTGGGCGGTCCGCCCGGGGTCCTGCGGGGTCCGCCCGCCTCACCTGGGGCGCGGTCGCGGACGGCGGAGTACGGGCGGGTACGCTGCCTGCTGCTCGCAGACGTACGCTGCCTGCTACTCGCAGACGACCGACGAGAGGCACCTGCTCGTGACCGCCTACTTCCCCGCCGCGCGGCTGCGCCGGGCCGCCTTCATCGGCGTCTTGTGCGCGGGCCTCGCCGTCACCGGTACGGGCTGCGGGGAGGACCCCGACGAGGGCACGAACGGCGTCGGCAAGCTCTCCGCCGACAAGATCGAGGCGAAGGCGAAGGCGGCCGCCACGGAGGCCGACTCGGTGCACCTGTCGGGCACGCTGGTGAGCGGCGGCAAGTCCTTCACCCTCGACATGCGGCTGAAGTCGGACGGCGGCTCCGGCGAGGTGAAGTCGCAGGACGACACCTTCCAGCTGCTGCGCGTGGGCGAGCAGCTGTACCTGAAGGCGAGCGCGGCGTTCTGGGGACAGTCCGACTCGGCCGGCAAACTGGGCGACAAGTACGTGAAGGTGCCCGAGGGCGACCCCTCGTACAAGCAGTTCCGGGGGTTCACCGACATGGACGTCCTGCTCGACGGGCTGCTGGGCCTGGAGGGCAAGCTCGCCAAGGGCTCCTACACGAAGGTCGGGCACACCCGCGCGGTCCAGGTCACCGCGGACAAGGGCAAGGGCGGAAAGCTCTCGGTGTCCCTGGAGGGGACCCCGTACCCGCTGCTCATGGAGCGCGCGGGCGGCGCCGGCCGGGTGGAACTCGCCGAGTGGGGCAAGACCTTCCCGCTCGACCCGCCCGCGCAGGACCAGACCGTCGACTACGGATCCCAGCTGCCGACGACGAAGGAGCAGGGCGGCGCCCCCGCCCCGGCGCCGTCCAAGGGTTCCGGCCAGGGCGCGAACCCGACCAAGCCCTGAGCCGCGCCCGGGACCCCGGCGCTGTCAAGTCCCGAAATCCCGGTGCATGACCCCGCGGGGTGCCTCCGGCCTACTGGAAGGGAAACAAGGGCGCGACAAGGTGCCCCTGGCCACCAGCGGGAGGAATCGTGACTCGCAAGATCAGGAAGACTCCGTCCGTCTGAGCATCGCGGCGATCGTGGCGTCGGCCGCGGCGGCTGCGGGAGGCGCCGTACTCCCCGCCACGACGGCGACCGCGGCCCCGGCCACCGGGGTGAACGCCGCCCCGTTCGCGGAAGACCCCGGCGCGGACGTCGACACCGGCGAGGACCCCGATGTGGACCCGGAGGAGCCTGAGGAGCCGGTAGAGCCCGTGGACCCCGGCACCATCCTCGAGAGGGGCATAAATCCCCCTGAGGAGCCTGTAGAGCCTGAGGAGCCCGTGGACCCCGGCACGATCCTCGAGAGGGGCATAAATCCCCCTGAGGAGGACAGCAGCGGAGAAGAGTGACGGCAACCGTGGCCGTCGGCAGGGGCGGCGGGGTGGTCCGCCGGAACGCCCTAACCCCGGGCGGCCTTCTTGCGCTTGAGCAGGAGCTTCGGCAGGTGCGCCGGGATCGGGCGGCGGGTGATCGCCGGGGACGCGAGCGGGGCCGCGACCAGCGAGCCGCCGGGGAGGGCGGAGACCGCCTCCGGCTCCAGGCGGAGCAGTCGGCACTCCCGTGCCCACCGCTCTGTCATCTCCTCCGAGTCGGGCGCGTTCAGCCGCTTGCCCTTGAGCTCGGCGACCGCCGCCGCCCACTCCTCGCCGCGGGGCGCGAGTTCCCGCACGGTCGCGGTCCAGGCCACCAGCCGGCCGCCCTTGTCCTTGCTCCGCACGGTCACCTCGGCGGACGCGCCGTCGGCCAGGCCGGGGAACGGCTGCTCGCCGGGCCCGTCGCCCAGGACGTGGGCCGCGCCGTCCACCCAGGCGTGCCACAGGGCACGGTCGGCCCCGGCGCCCCGGACCCAGATCAGGCCGGACTTCTTCGTGGCCTCCTCGACGAGGGCCAGGTCGAGCGTGCTGAGAGTCATGCGGACAGGGTAGGGGGTCCCTGCGCGCGCCCTACAGCCAGCCGTGGCGGCGCAGCGCGCGGTGGATGGTGAAGCAGATCCCGACGATCGAGGCCATCACCATCGGATAGCCGTACTTCCACTGGAGCTCGGGCATGTGCTCGAAGTTCATCCCGTACACCCCGCAGATCATCGTCGGCACGGCGATGATCGCCGCCCAGGAGGTGATCTTGCGCATGTCCTCGTTCTGGGCGACCGTCGCCTGCGCGAGGTTGGCCTGCAGGATCGAGTTCAGCAGCTCGTCGAAGCCCATCACCTGCTCGTGCACCCGCGCCAGGTGGTCCGCGACGTCCCGGAAGTACTTCTGGATGTCCGGGTCCACCAGCCGCATCGGCCGCTCGCTCAGCAGCTCCATCGGGCGCAGCAGCGGCGAGACGGCCCGCTTGAACTCCAGCACCTCGCGCTTGAGCTGGTAGATGCGGCCCGCGTCGCCGCCCCGCGTACTGCCCTTGGCGGGGGCGGCGAAGACGTCGCTCTCCACCTCGTCGATGTCGTCCTGCACCGCCGCCGCGACCGCGATGTACCCGTCGACGACGTGGTCGGCGATGGAGTGCAGGACCGACGAGGGGCCCTTGGCGAGGAGGTCGGGGTCGTCCTGGAGCCGGTGGCGCAGCCCCTTGAGGGAACCCTGGCCGCCGTGCCGCACCGTGATGACGAAGTCGGGGCCGGTGAAACACATCACCTCGCCGGTCTCCACGACCTCGCTGGTGGCGGTCAGTTCGGCGTGCTCGACGTAGTGGATCGTCTTGAAGACGGTGAAGAGCGTGTCGTCGTAGCGCTCCAGCTTCGGCCGCTGGTGCGCGTGCACCGCGTCCTCCACGGCCAGCGGGTGCAGTCCGAAGGTGGCGGCGATCCCCGCGAACTCGGCCTCGGTCGGCTCGTGCAGACCGATCCAGGCGAAGCCGCCGTCCTCGCGGACCCGGCGGATCGCCTCACGGGGCGTCAGACAGGCCGGCCCCAGCACCCGCCGGCCGTCGCGGTACACGGCGCAGTCGACCACCGCGCTGCTCGCCGACGGGTCACGGGTGGTGTCGTAGCCGGGCTGGGCGGGGGTGGACTTGCGCAGCGACGGGCGGACGGCCGCACGCAGGTAGGGCAGCATCGACATGGCAGGCTCCTTCGCACGCACGGCTGCGGACCGTACGGGTGGGAGACCCTCCACGACCGCGGGCGGGCAGGCCCGGGCACGGGGGAGGGAACAGGACGGGAGGACAAAGTTCTGCCGTCGCTCTTCTACTGATCAGGAGATCAGACGGGGCGGGAATCACCCGTCACAGAAGCGGAAGAGCGATTGGTACTGCACGATCGACTTCGATCCATTGCAGCCCCACCTCCTCCGGCCGGTCCCCCGTGGGGGAGGTCCTGTCTCCGGGGTGCCAGGCATGCTTCGGCATGCGGCCCCGAACAGCTGTCAACACTATCAGCCGACGGATGGTCAAGACCCGCCCTTTACCCGCCTGATACGAGTTCTATGCTCGCTCCATGGCAGAAATTCTGGCCCTCGTCGAAGCCCGGCTGCGCTCCGCGTTCGGGGAACCCGACGCACGCGCCGCCGTCACCTTCCTGGGCACCGACCGCATCGAGGTACTCCGTTTCGCCGAGGGCGACCTCGTGCGGTACGCGACCCTGGGGATGTCCGCACACCCGATGACCGATCCGACCGCCGTGGTCGCCGACCCCGTACGGGGCCCGCGCGCCGAACTCGTGCTGACCGTACGGGGAGGGCTGGCGGCCACCGACAAACTCCTCCGGCCGCTCGCGGTGCTGGCCGCGTCCCCGCAGGTCGAGGGGCTGATCGTGGCCGCCGGCGCCTCGCTCGACGTGGGCGGGCCGCTCTGGGACGGGGCGCCCTTCAGCTCCGTCCTCGTGGCGGAACCCGGGGGGCTGGTGGAGGACCTGGTGCTCGACGAGCCCATGGATCCCGTGCAGTTCCTGCCCCTGCTGCCCATGACGCCGAACGAGGCCGCCTGGAAGCGGGTGCACGGCGCGGCCGCCCTCCAGGAACGATGGCTCGCGCGCGGAACGGACCTGCGGGATCCTTTGCGTACTGCTGTCGCACTGGACTGACGGCCCGGACGGGTGAGCGCGCCTTGACTGGCGGCCGGGCGGGGAGGAGCGTGGCTTCTTATGAGGGGTGAACCAAGTTGCCCGAAGTGCGGCGGCCGGGTCAGGGCGCCCGGACTCTTCTCCGACTCCTGGCAGTGCGCGCTGCACGGCGCTGTCCACCCCCTGCAACCCGTCATCCCGCCCAGTGTCGAAGGCCTGGGCGTCGTGGTGCACCGGTCCCGGGTTCCGGTGTGGATGCCCTGGCCGCTGCCGGTGGGGTGGCTGTTCACGGGGATCGCCTCCGCCGGTGACGACCGCAGCGGCGGCCGGGCGACGGCCGTGGCCTGTTCGGGCCCCGGTCCGCTGGGGGGCATCGGCGAGCTGGTGCTGGTCGCCGAGGAGCTGGGCGTGGGCCTCGGCACGCGGTACGCGGGGATCGACGGGCCCGACCCCGGCCCCTACATCGACGTCTCGTCACCGCCCCACGCCAAGGTCGTCGCCGCGGGCCGCCCGACCCCGTTGTGGCACCTGAACGGAGCCCCCGACGACCGGGCCGTCTTCGCGGGGGAGGCGAGGGGCCTGTGGCTCTGGGCCATCGTCTGGCCGGAGCAGTCCGGCCTCCTCATGTACGACGAGCTCGTCCTCACCGATCTCCGCGACGCGGGATCGGAGGCCGAGCTCCTTCCGTGCGGGGCCCTGAGCCCGCGCATCCTGGGCCCCGCGTAGACCGTCCGCTCCGGATCACGGGGCCCGCCGGCCCGGTTATCCTGGAGTGTCCCCGTCCGTACGACCTCTGGAGCCCGGCTGTGCGCATCGACCTGCACGCCCACTCCACGGCCTCCGACGGTACGGACACCCCCGCCGAACTCGTGCGCAACGCCGCCGCCGCGGGGCTCGACGTGGTCGCGCTGACCGACCACGACACCGTGCGCGGATACGGCGAGGCCCTCGCGGCCCTGCCCGCCGGGCTGACCCTGGTGACCGGGGCCGAGCTGTCCTGCAGGCTCGACGGGATCGGCGTGCACATGCTCGCGTACCTCTTCGACCCCGAGGAGCCCGAGCTCGCCCGCGAGCGGGAGCTCGTCCGGGACGACCGGACCCCGCGCGCCCGGAGCATGGTGGACAAGCTGCAGGCGCTCGGCGTCGACGTCACCTGGGAGCAGGTGGCCCGGATCGCCGGCGAGGGCTCGGTCGGCCGGCCGCACGTCGCCACCGCCCTGGTCGAGCTGGGCGTCGTGCCCACCGTCTCGGACGCCTTCACGCCCGACTGGCTCGCCGACGGCGGCCGCGCGTACGCGGAGAAGCACGAGCTCGACCCCTTCGACGCCATCCGCCTGGTCAAGGCGGCCGGCGGCGTCACCGTCTTCGCGCACCCCGCCGCCGTCAAGCGCGGCCGGTGCGTGCCCGAGTCCGCGATAGCCGAGCTGGCGGCCGCGGGCCTGGACGGCATCGAGGTGGACCACATGGACCACGACGCCGACGCCCGCGCGCGGCTGCGCGGCCTGGCGGCCGACCTCGGACTGCTGACCACCGGGTCCAGCGACTACCACGGCAGCCGCAAGACCTGCCGCCTCGGGGAGTACACGACCGACCCCGAGATCTACGGCGAGATCACGCGCCGCGCGACCGGGGCCTTCCCGGTGCCCGGCGCCGGCGGACGCGAGCGCTGACCGGCCCCTCCCGGCCCGCTCCACCCGTTCCACACCCTTTTCTTCGCGACACCCCTCTCTCCTGCAAGGCATCACTGTGTTTGATTTCGCCGTCTTCGGATCCCTTTTTCTCACGCTTTTTGTGATTATGGACCCCCCAGGGATCACGCCGATCTTCCTCGCCCTGACCTCCGGCCGCCCCGTCAAGGTGCAGCGCCGCATGGCCTGGCAGGCCGTCTGCGTGGCCTTCGGGGTCATCGCCGTCTTCGGCATCTGCGGCCAGCAGATCCTGGACTACCTGCACGTCTCCGTCCCGGCGCTGATGATCGCCGGTGGTCTGCTGCTCCTGCTCATCGCGCTGGACCTGCTCACCGGCAAGAACGACGAGCCGAAGCAGACCAAGGACGTGAACGTGGCCCTGGTGCCGCTGGGCATGCCGCTGCTGGCCGGTCCCGGTGCGATCGTGTCCGTCATCCTGGCCGTGCAGAAGGCGGACGGGCCCGCCGGCCAGGTTTCCGTATGGGCCGCGATCATCGCCATGCACGTCGTGCTGTGGATCACCATGCGCTACTCGCTGGTGATCATCCGGGTCATCAAGGACGGCGGCGTCGTCCTCGTGACGCGGCTCGCGGGCATGATGCTCTCGGCGATCGCCGTCCAGCAGATCATCAACGGCGTGCTCCAGGTCGTACAGGGCTCCTGACCCGACGGCCCGCTCATGCGAACGCCCCCGCACCGGATCGGTGCGGGGGCGCGAACGTTTTCGTGCGGGCGTCAGATGGACGCACTCTCGGCCGGTCGGATCAGAATGCGCTGGCCGACGGCTGCGGCCTGCTGCACGATCCGGTTGACGGAGGCCGCGTCCACGACGGTGCTGTCCACGGCGGATCCGTCGACGTCGTCCAGGCGCAGAATCTCGAAGCGCATGGGGCTTCTCCCTTCGTCAGTGTTTCTCCTTGCACTGGTTCAACGAAGTGTAGGCCGCAATCATTCCCTACGCTAAGGAAATTTTTTCACTCGCTAAGGACTAGCCGGTGCAGGCGTCCCAGAAGGCGGCCAGCGCGGCGGCCGTGACGGCCGGATCCTCGGCGTTCGGGGAGTGCCCCGTCCCGGGGACGACCACCCGCTCGGCGCCGAGGCGCCGGGCCATCTCGTCCATCAGCGGGACCGGCCACGCGTCGTCGACGGCTCCGGACAGGACCAGCTTCGGCAGTCCGGTCCGGCTCAGCTCCGCCACCCGGTCGGGCTCGGAGATCAGCACCCGGCCCGTGACGATCAACTGCTCGGGAACGGTCGCCACCCACCGCCCGCGCAGGAACTCCGCCAGCTCGGCGGAGTCCGCGGCCGCGTCCTGAGGGTCGTAGGCGCGCATCGCCGCCCAGATGGCGGGCATGTCCCCGCCCATCGCCTCCAGCGCCGCCACCAGCAGCTTCGTACGCGCCTGCTGCCCCTCCGTGATCGCGGCGGGTCCGCTGCTCAGCAGGGTGAGCGAGGTGAAGGGCGAGGGATCGCGCAGCACCGCGGCGCGCGAGATCAGCCCGCCGAGGGAGTGACCGACCAGGTGCACGCGGTCCGGTCCCAGGGCGCGGACCTGCGCGAGCACGTCCTGCGCCAGCTCCTCCAGGGCGTACGCCGGCTCCTCGCGCGGGCCCGGCGTCTCGTACTGGCCGCGCCCGTCGACGGCGACCACCCGGTACCCGGCGGCCGCCAGCGGCTCCAGGAGGCCGATGAAGTCCTCCTTGCTGCCCGTGAAACCGGGGACCAGCAGGGCGGTGCCGCGGACGGGCTCACCGGCTTCGTGCACGGCGAACTCGCCGCGGTCGGTGGTGAGGCGGTACGCGCGGGCGGCGGAGGGAAGGGTGAGGCGCGGCGGCTTGCTCATGGACCAGAGGTTACCGGCCCGTAGCTTCCCGGGGCAGCCGCCCCCGGACGACCCCGGGTACGCCGACGGCCCCGGCCCCCTCGGAAGGGGGACGGGGCCGTCGGCGTGGTGCTCGGGTGGCTCACGCCTCCGGGGCGGCCGCGACCTTGCGGGTGCGGGTGCGCTTCGGCTTCGCCGGCGCCTCCTCGGCCACGGCGGCGGCCTCGGCGACCGGAGCGGCCTCCGCGACCTTGCGCGTACGGGTGCGCTTCGGCTTGACCGGCGCCTCCTCCGCCACCGCGACGGCGGCGGCTTCGGCGACCGGAGCGGCCTCCGCGACCTTGCGGGTGCGGGTGCGCTTCGGCTTCGCCGGAGCCTCCTCCGCCACCGCGACGGCCTCGGCGACGGCCGGAGCCGCCTCCGCGACCTTGCGCGGACGGGTCCGGCGGGCCTTCACGGGCTCCACCGGAGGCGCCATCTGGAAGTCCGGCTCCGGAGCGGTCTCGACGACCCTGCGGACCCGGGCCCGGGGGGCCTTGACCGGCTCCAGGGGCGCCGCCGTCTGGAAGTCGGGCTCGGGAGCGGCCTCCGCCACCTTGCGGGTGCGGGTGCGCTTCGGCTTGACCGGAGCCTCCTCCACCACGGCGACCGGAGCGGCCTCCACGACGGGAGCGGCGGCGACCGGGGCGGCCTCGACGACCGGAGCGGCCTCCACGGCCTGGGCCGGCACCGCGGCCACACGGGTGCGGCGGCGGCGCGGCCGGCGCGCCTCGTCGGCGGCCGGAGCCGTCGGCGCGTCCACCACGGGGGTGACGGCGGCGGCCTCGGCACCCTCGGCGAGCTCCGCACCGCCACGGGTGCGGCGGCGCTGACGCGGCGTACGGGTGCGCGCGGGGCGCTCCTCGGTCACCACGGCGGCAGCGGCCGGACCGGAGCGTCCGCCACGGCCACCGCGGCCGCCGGTCTCGCCCAGGTCTTCCAGGTTCTCGGCCTTCAGGCCGGCCCGCGTGCGCTCGGCGCGCGGCAGGATGCCCTTGGTGCCGGCCGGGATGTTCAGCTGCTCGAACAGGTGCGGGGACGTGGAGTACGTCTCCACCGGGTCGTGGAAGTCCAGCTCCAGCGCCTTGTTGATCAGCTGCCAGCGCGGGATGTCGTCCCAGTCGACCAGGGTGACGGCGATGCCCTTGTTGCCCGCGCGGCCGGTGCGGCCCACGCGGTGCAGGAAGGTCTTCTCGTCCTCCGGCGTCTGGTAGTTGATGACGTGGGTGACGCCCTCGACGTCGATGCCGCGCGCGGCGACGTCGGTGCACACCAGCACGTCGACCTTGCCGTTGCGGAACGCGCGCAGGGCCTGCTCGCGCGCGCCCTGGCCCAGGTCGCCGTGGACGGCACCGGAGGCGAAGCCGCGCTTCTCGAGCTGCTCGGCGATGTCGGCCGCCGTGCGCTTGGTACGGCAGAAGATCATCGCCAGGCCGCGGCCCTCGGCCTGCAGGATGCGGGAGACGAGCTCCGGCTTGTCCATGTTGTGCGCACGGAAGACGTGCTGCGCGGTGTTGGCGACGGTCGCGCCCTCGCCGTCCTCGGAGACGGCGCGGATGTGCGTGGGCTGCGTCATGTACCGGCGGGCCAGGCCGATGACAGCGCCCGGCATGGTCGCCGAGAACAGCATCGTCTGACGCTTCGGCGGCAGGTAGCTCATGATCCTCTCGACGTCGGGCAGGAAGCCCAGGTCGAGCATCTCGTCGGCCTCGTCCAGGACCAGGGCCCGGACGTGCGACAGGTCGAGCTTCTTCTGCCCGGCCAGGTCGAGCAGGCGGCCCGGGGTGCCGACGATGATGTCGACGCCCTTCTTGAGCGCCTCGACCTGCGGCTCGTACGCCCGGCCGCCGTATATGGCGAGGACGCGGACGTTGCGGACCTTGCCCGCGGTGAGGAGGTCGTTGGTGACCTGGGTGCACAGCTCGCGGGTCGGAACCACCACGAGGGCCTGCGGGGCGTCGGTCAGCTGCTCGGGCGTGGCCCGGCCCGCCTCGACGTCCGCGGGGACGGTCACCCGCTCCAGCAGGGGAAGGCCGAAACCGAGCGTCTTGCCGGTTCCGGTCTTGGCCTGGCCGATGACGTCCGTGCCGGAAAGCGCGACGGGGAGTGTCATCTCCTGGATCGGGAAGGGGGACACGATGCCGACGGCCTCAAGGGCTTCGGCGGTTTCGGGAAGGATCCCGAGGTCTCGGAACGTAGTCAGGGTGCTGCCTCTTCTGTGAGACGCGGCGCGAGGCGGCGAGGGGGGTCGTACCGTGCCGTGCTTGCAGTACTGCTACGTACGAAGCTGCGCGGGACCACTAGCCTTCGCTCAGGCGCATCTGCCGCTGAGGGGGCCCCTCGTAGGAGGCGGTACGCATGAACGTACGCACCACACTGAGGGCGGTCGGTTGGAGCCGATCGGGCCACCGACCGGGCATCCTCATTCGGATGGCCCGCCGAGTGTTCGGCAGGCGCATTACCACTGTACCCCGGAATCGCGCAGGTGTGTCGGGTGAATTCACCGGGCGGACGCGTTTAGCTGGACAGCCGGTCAACCGCCGTGATGACTTGGAGCGGCATTCGGCGGGCTATTGTGCGGAGCATGTCGACCGTAGAAAACGCCTCGCCCGCCGACGACAGCGCCCCCGCCGGAGCCGCGGGCATCGCCTCCCAGGACTGGGCGACCGCCTCTGCCTCGCCGCAGTACCGGGCCGCCGTCGTGGACCTGCTCGGCGCGCTCGCGTACGGCGAGCTCGCGGCCTTCGAGCGCCTCGCGGAGGACGCGAAGCTCGCGCCCACCCTGGACGACAAGGCCGAGCTCGCCGCGATGGCCTCCGCCGAGTTCCACCACTTCGAGCGGCTGCGGGACCGGCTCGCGGCGATCGAGGTCGAGCCCACCGCCGCCATGGAGCCCTTCGCCAAGGGCGTCGACGACTTCCACCGCCAGACCGCGCCGTCGGACTGGCTGGAGGGTCTGGTCAAGGCGTACGTCGGCGACTCCATCGCCAGTGACTTCTACCGGGAGGTCGCCTCCCACCTGGACAACGACACCCGTGCGCTCGTGCTCGGCGTGCTCGACGACACCGGCCACGGCAACTTCGCCGTCGAGAAGGTGCGCGCCGCGATCGAGGCGGACCCGCGCTGCGGCGGCCGGCTCGCGCTGTGGGCCCGCCGGCTGATGGGCGAGGCCCTCTCACAGGCCCAGCGTGTTGTCGCCGAGCGCGACGCGCTCTCGACCATGCTGGTCGGTGGCGTCGACGGAATGGCGGCGGGCTTCGACCTGGCGGCCGTCGGCGAGATGTTCACCCGGATCACCAAGGCGCACACCAAGCGGATGGCGGCCCTCGGCCTCGCCGCCTGACCGGACGCCTCCGTACGCCCCGCAGGGCTGACTCCCTACGCCCGCAGGGCTGACGCGGCACCACACGGCTCCATGCACCGGCCCCGGCGCGCATCGTGCGTGCCGGGGCCGGCGTACGTCTGGCAGGGGATCCTCAGCGGCGGGTCCCCGGGGGGCGGGCCCTCACGGATCACCCCCGCGACGGGAGCGAAAACGGAGTCCTGTGCGCGGACCTGCGGGGTCCGGAGGCCGGGTGGAGCAGCAGGGACAGGACCACCGCGGACACGAGCACCCCGCCGACCAAGGTCGCGGTCAGGGTGTTGTGCCCGGGGCCCAGCGCGAAGTGGGTGAGATACGCCCCGAACAGCGCCCCCAACACCCCACTGACCAGCACCACTCTCGGGGACGGCAGACGGCGTGCGAGCACTCGGGCGGCTGTTGCGGACAGGGCGAGGCCCAACAGAGCGGAGCCGAGCACTTCCATCAGCAGCATGAGGTCTCTCCCATACGTCAGGGCAAACCGTGTCACTGCCGTCCTACCCGAAGCGGAAGAAAGGGAAACGGCCCGGTGGAATCAACCACCGGGCCGTTTGCGACAGTTCTCAGAGCGCGCCGAAGCCGACCTTGCGCACGCTCGGCTCACCCAGGTCGACGTACGACAGGCGGTCGGACGGCACCAGGACCTTGCGGCCCTTGTTGTCGGTGAGGCTCAGCAGCGGCTCGTTGCCGGACAGCGCCGCGGTGACGATGCTCTCCAGCTCCTCGGCGCTCAGGTCGCTCTCCAGCACGATCTCCCGGGGTGCGTGCTGCACGCCGATCTTGACCTCCACGGCTTTGTCCCTCCGACGATCCGGTTCGCGCGATCAGCCGCGCCGTACGCGGTCCACATTAGCCCGGAGAGGGGATGCGGACCGCGCGGAACGGACACGCTGGAAGCGAACAGCGGCGGGTGACGGGCCGCGGACCGGTCAGGCCGGGTCGGGTCCGGGGCTCGGCTCGGCGCCGTGCAGCGGGAAGCCGGCGATGCCGCGCCAGGCGAGCGAGGTCAGCAGGCCGACCGCCGTGTCGCGGGCGACCGGGCTCTCGCTGGACAGCCAGTAGCGGGCCACGACCTGCGAGACCCCGCCCAGGCCCACGGCCAGCAGCATCGACTCGTCCCGGGACAGGCCGGTGTCCTCGGCGATGACCTCGCAGATGGCCTCGGCGCACTGCAGCGAGACGCGGTCGACGCGCTCGCGCACCGCCGGCTCGTTCGTCAGGTCGGACTCGAAGACCAGCCGGAAGGCGCCGCCCTCCTCCTCCACGTACGCGAAGTACGCGTCCATCGTCGCGGCCACGCGCAGCTTGTTGTCCGTCGTCGACGCGAGCGCGGTGCGCACGGCGAGCAGCAGGGCCTCGCAGTGCTGGTCCAGCAGCGCCAGGTACAGGTCGAGCTTGCCGGGGAAGTGCTGGTACAGCACCGGCTTGCTCACCCCGGCACGCTCGGCGATGTCGTCCATCGCCGCAGCGTGGTAGCCCTGCGCGACGAAAACCTCCTGGGCCGCGCCCAGGAGCTGGTTGCGCCGGGCTCGGCGCGGCAGTCGCGTGCCCCGCGGACGCGCTGCCTCGGTCTGCTCGATGGCTGTCACGCCGCCTCCCACTTTCTCTAAGAACACAGTGCGCTCTGCGCCGCGCCCGCCATCGTACTTTTCGGTAACCGAATCTGGAGGGTTCAAGCCGAGTTTTCTCGCGGTACGGACGGCCCGGAGGCGCTGGTCAGCGGTCGGTCGGAGGCCGGTCAGCGGTAGTCGTCCTCGTCCAGCGGCACCACCCGCGCCTGCTCGGCGGCATCGCCGTCCGCGGCCTCGCCCACGTCCGCACCGGTGATCGGATCGTCCTCGTCCGGCCGGAGACCGGCCAGCTGCTCCGCCACATCCGCCTCGGGCGCCTCAGGATCGAGGGTTTCCGGAAACGGCTCCCGGAAGGTGTCCGGCTCCGCAGGGTCGACAGTCATGCCGCTCCCCTCGCTTCCTTGCTCTCACCTATGAGCCTAGGAGGATCGCGGATGCGCCGCTATGCGGATGGGGATCCCGCTTGTGTCTGTGACCGCGAACACAGGAAGTGGAACGTGATCGTCTCGTAACATTGCCCGCATGTCTTCGACCGAGCTGCCGGGCGTACGGTCCACCCCCGAGCTGTCCTCCCTGGTGGGAGCAGTCCGGGTGGCCGAAGGAGAGCAGCTGCGCACCGCCGCGCTGCCCGGACTGGAACTGGCCGTGCGGGTGCGCCCGCCCCTGCGCACGGACCTGCCGCCCGCACTGTTCGTGCACGGCCTGGGCGGTTCCTCGCAGAACTGGTCGGACCTCATGGCGCAGCTGGCCGACACCGTCGACGGAGAGGCCGTCGACCTGCCCGGCTTCGGCTGGTCCCCACCGCCCGCCGACCGGGACTACTCCGTCACCGCGTTCGCCCGCGCCGTCATCCGTCACCTCGACGCCGCCGGGCGCGGGCCGGTCCACCTGTTCGGGAACTCCCTGGGCGGCGCCGTCTCCACCCGGGTCGCGGCCGTCCGGCCCGACCTCGTGCGCACCCTCACGCTGGTCTCGCCCGCCCTGCCCGAACTGCGCGTGCAGAAGGCGGCCGTGCCGACGGCGCTGCTCGCCGTGCCGGGGGTCGCCGGGCTCTTCAGCCGGCTGACGCGGGGCCTGAGCGCCGAGCAGCGCACCCGTGGAGTGACGGAGCTCTGTTACGGAGACCCCTCCCGGGTGACACCCGAGGGCTTCCGCAACGCCGTGGAGGAGATGGAGCGGCGGATGGCCCTGCCGTACTTCTGGGACGCGATGACCCGCTCCTCGCGCGGCATCGTCGACGCCTACACGCTCGGCGGCCAGCACGGGCTGTGGCGCCAGGCCCAGCGGGTTCTCGCGCCGTCCCTGCTGGTCTACGGTGGCCGGGACCAACTGGTCTCGTACCGTATGGCCCACAAGGCCGCCGCCGCCTTCCGGGGTTCGCGGCTGCTGACCCTGCCCGAGGCCGGGCACGTGGCGATGATGGAGTACCCCGAGGTGGTCGCCGCCGCCTTCCGGGAGCTGCTCCGCGACACCGGCCCGGGCGAGGGCGGGACCGACCGAGATACCGAAGACGGCAGAGGCTGACGACCGTGGGACGACATAGTCGCAAGGCCCCGGGCACGGCCCCGGCTCCCGCCGCGGCCCCTGCTCCGCTCCCGCCGCAGGCGGAGCCGGAGCCGTGGCCGTGGCCGTACGAGGAACCGCCCGCCGCGTACTGGCCCGAGCCCACGGTGACCCACCAGGGGTACGTCTCCCAGGACGCGCCGTTCGCCGGCGCGCGGGCCGGAGGCCACCCCCAGCAGTACGAGCCCGGCGGCGCCTGGGGGGCCCGCCCCGACTCCGTGTACGGGGACTGGCACGGGGTACCGCGCCCCCGCCGCGCCCCCGCCGGCGCGGCCCTCCTGGACTCCGACACCCCGGCCTTCGGCACCCCGGCGGTGGGCTTCCCGC
>NZ_JARAYQ010000068.1:0-35319 GCF_033794505.1 Streptomyces sp. MB09-01
CCGCCGCGCACCCCGCCACCCGCGCCTGGGGGCCCGCGCGAGCAGGGGCAGGGCGGCGGCGACGGAGAAGGTCACGGCGGGCACGGTCCGGCTGCGGACGCCGTCGCCGTGCGGGCGTACGACGGTGAGCGGCGCCGGCGTACCCGCCTCGGGCAGGGCGTCCCCGTCGGGAGCCCAGAAGGCGACCCGTCCCTGGCGGGGGACGGCGGCCGGCAGGAAGACGGCGGCGTGGCGCAGCAGCACGGAGGCCTGCCCGGAGGCCTGCCCGGAGGCCTGCGCGGAAGCCTGCGCGGAAGCCTGCCCGGAAGGCTGCGGCTGCGGCTTCGGCTGCGGTGTCACGGTGTCCCCCTCCCCCGCCTCTCCCGTCGATGCGCTCGCGGATCTGCTGATCCGCTCTGCCGACGAGTCTAGGCGCGGCCACCGACAACGCCCCTGACCTGCGGATCACCGCCCCCAGCGACCCTGGTCCGCCGCGTACCCGTACACCGGCCGGCCGGGGGCCGCGCTCGTGCGCAGCGGCCGGCCGTCGTCGTCGATGCGGAGGGTGCCCGAGCCGGACGGGGCGGACCACCGGAGGTCGAGGGACCAGTCGCAGTCGCAGCCGGTCGTCACCGCCTCCACTCGCAGGACGACCGGTTCGGCCGCCGAGACGCGCATCGGGAAGGCGGGGGCCGGCAGCGTGCCCCCGGCGTCGTTCCCGGCGACCGGGCGGGCCAGCGGGCGCGGCGCGTCCAGATTGACGGCGAAGGCGGCCGGGGTGAGTGACCCGCCGCAGCCCTGCGACATCTGGTAGACGTTCCAGGCCGGCGGGGTACGGCGGCCCGACACGCGGACCTGCAGGTCCTCCAGGACCACGGCGCCCGGGCCCGTGCCGTGCAGGGTGACCTCCACGATCTGCCTCCCGGCGTGCACGGCGCGCTGCGCCGATGCCCAGGCGGGCGCGTCCGCCTCCACGGGCGGCGGCGGCACGGATCCCGGACCCCGCTCGGCCAGGTAGGCGTGATCGCAGCCCGCGGTCCACACGTGCGACCGGACCGCGGCCTTCAGGGGCGCTGCCGGAGCCCGGGGCGGAGCCGCGACCGGTGGGGACGCGGAGGGCGGGACGGACGCCGGACCCGGACCACCGGGCGACGACGAGGGCTCCGTTGTGCTCGTGGCCCCCGGTGCCGGCGCAGGGGCGGACTCCGTTCCGGAGGCGCCTGCGGATGCCGCGGGCGCCGCCGTACCCGCCCCGGGCCCGCTCCCCGTGCCCGTCGTCCCCGTCCAGGCTCCGGCCCGCGGCGCACGGGGCTCGGGTCCGGCCGCCGCGAGCAGGGCCACGGCCACCGCGCCCGCCGCCACCCCCGCGGCGGTGACCACGGCCGCCCGCCTCCGGTACCAGGGCCTGCCGCCCGCGAGCTCCGCGACGACGGCCGGCTCCCCCACGACGACGACGGCGGTCTCCGACCCCGACTCCGGTTCCGGCCGCGGCTCCGACTCCGGCCCCGGCCCCGGTGGCGCCCCCGCGCGCCGCCGCGCACCGGCCAGCAGCCACGCCCGGTGCAGGTCCACCGCCTCCCCCGGCGATGCCCCGCATGCCCGCGCGAAGCGGTCCACCACCGCGAACTCCGCCGGCAGCGCATCCCCGTTGCAGTAGCGGTGCAAGGTCGACGTACTCGTGTGCAGGCGGCGCGCCAGGGCGCCGTAGCTCAGCCCCCCGCGCTCCTTCAGTTCCCGCATCAGCCGCGCGAAATTCTCGCCCTCGCTCACCACGTGCCCCCGTCCGGCGTCCCGTGACTGCGTTCCATGCCTGAGGTGTTCCCCCAGGTGACAGTGCGTACGGCCGTTCCAGCGTCCCGAATTCGCCCCAAACCGTGGCCGGCCGGTCGGCCCGGGGAACAGGCTCGTCAGGCACACCGAACCACTCACGGGGAGACGTTCATGTTCCGACGCACCGACACCGCCGCCACCCTCGCCACCGCGCTCGTCGCCGCGGCGACCGCCTTCGTCCTCACCACCTCGACCTCGGCCGCCGCCGCCACCGCGCCCGGATTCCTTGCCGGCACCGACCTGCCGCCGCATCCCGGCTCGGCCTGGTACCCGGGCAAGGTCACCAAGGGGCTGCCCGAGTTCGCGCCGTTCTGCCTGGACGGCGTGCTTCCGGCAGCGGGCAGCTGGCACCGCGCCTTCGGCACCGAGTTCGACACCGGCGCCGTGCAGGTCTCCGTACGGTCCTCCTCGGCCTCAGCCGCCGCCAAGCTCGTCGGCACGCTCGAGCGCACGGTCGCGGCCTGCGCCGCCGACTGGCTGCGGACGACCCCGGGCGGTACCGCCTCCTGGGAGGACTACGGAACGCTCCCCGTCGAGGAGGGCGCGCACGTCTACGGGGTCCACACCTCGATCCCCGACTCGGAGCCTGGCGTGCACCTGTACGGGATCGGACGCGACGGCTCCACGGTGACCGTCGTGAAGTGGGGCGAGATGGGCAACCTGTCCCAGGCTCCGGTCACCGCGTTCAAGAAGACGACCACGACGGCCGTGAACAAGCTCAATCCGTAGCCGGGCCGCGTCCCGGCCGCCGGCCGGCCGGAGTGGGACCATGGACATGAGAGGCGATGGCCATGCGTTCGGGAAATGAGCCGGTGACCGCGCGCAGCCCGCTGCGGCTGCGGTTCTGGCTGGGTGTCTGGGGGCTGATCTGGGCCGCCGCCGGGACGGCCGCCTTCTGGCTGGCGGGCCGTCCCGGATGGGCGGCCGCCTGCGGGGCCTTGGCGGTCATCGTGACCGTGGACCTGGCCATGATCGTGCGCCACATCCGGCAGGGGCCGCACTACCAGCCGGGCCGGGACATCCCCCCGTACGAACCGCCCCGCGACCGGTGAACCAGGCGGCCCGGGGGGACCGGCGGCCGGTGGCGCGACGGCCCGTGGACCGGCGGCCGGTGATCGGTCGGCCGGTGGGCGGTCGGCTCAGGCCTGGTCGTCGAAACGGGCCGCCGCCAGGTAGTCCGGCTGCGGGTCGAGGGCGGCGGCCAGGCGGAAGTGCTTGCGCGCCTGATCGGGCCGGCCCGCGCGCTCATGGGTACGGCCCAGCGCGAAGTGGGCGAAGGCGTTGTCCGGCTCCCGCTCCAGAACCAGCTCGAACTCCAGCTCCGCCGGACGCAGTTGGGCCGCGGCGAAGAAGGCCCGGGCCCGCAGCAGCCGCGCCGCCGTGTTCTCCGGGTGGGCGGCTATGACCGAGTCGAGCAGCTTGACCGCGCCGCGCGGGTCGCGTGCGGCCAGCAGCTGCTCGGCGGCCCGGTAGTCGATGACGTGGGTTTCCGGGCTGGACGGCGTGGGGCGCGTGGTCTCGGACACGGTCGGAATCCTTCCCTCTACGGGCGCGTTCAACGCCCCCGCCCCTGCCGGTATTCCATGCTCACGTCAGGCGGCGGCGTCGGCCGCCCGCGCCGTGAGCTCCTCCCACGCCTTGCGCACCTGCGGCTCCAGCGCCTCCAGGGGCCCGTCGTTGTCGATCACGAGGGTCGCCACCGCGAGCCGCTGCTCCCGCGTGGCCTGCGCGGCCATCCGGGCCCGCGCCTCCTCCTCGGCCATCCCGCGCAGCGCCGTCAGCCGCGCCAGCTGCGTCGTCGGCGCCGCGTCCACCACGACCACCAGGTCGTAGAGCGGCGCCAGGCCGTTCTCCGCGAGCAGCGGTACGTCGTGCACCACGATCGCGTCGGCCCCGGCGGCGGCCTCCAGTTCGGCGGACCGGGCCCCGACCAGCGGGTGCACGATCGTGTTGAGTGTCTGGAGCTTCGCCGGATCCGAGAACACGATGGAGCCGAGCTTCGGCCGGTCCAGCACCCCCTCGGCGGTCAGCACCGACTCCCCGAAGGCCGCCACGACGGCCGCGAGCCCCGGCGTACCGGGCTCCACGACCTCGCGCGCGATCCGATCGGCGTCGACGACGATCGCCCCGTACCCCGCCAGCAGTCGCGAGACCTCGCTCTTGCCAGCACCGATTCCGCCCGTCAGGCCCACTTTCAGCATGCTCGCAGCCTAGACCCCGCCCCCGGCGCCCCTACAGGCCCGTCGGCGTCAGTTCTCGCCCTCGCGCTCCGCCAGGAACCGCTCGAACTCGCGCCCGATCTCGTCCGCCGACGGAATCTCCGCAGGCTCGGCGATCATGTTGCCCCGGGTCTCGGCTCCGGCGGCGGCGTCGTACTGGTGCTCCAGCCCCTGCACCAGGCTGACCAGCTCCTCGTCGCCCTCGCGGATCTGCCGGTCGATCTCCGTCTGCGTGCGGTGCGCCTCGGTCCGCAGCGCGTGCGCCACGGCCGGCAGGACCAGCCCGGTCGCCGCCGTGATCGCCTCCAGCACCGTCAGCGCGGCGTCCGGGTACGGGGAGCGCGCGACGTAGTGCGGTACGTGCGCGGCGACACCCAGCACGTCGTGCCCGGCCTGGGCCAGGCGGAACTCCACCAGGGACTCCGCGCTGCCCGGGACCTGCGCCTCGTCGAAGGGGCTGCGGTGGCCGGGCATGAGGTCGGTCCGGTTGCCGTGCGGGGTGATGCCCACGGGGCGGGTGTGCGGAACGCCCATCGGGATGCCGTGGAAGTTGACCGAGAGCCGGACCCCGAGGCGCTCGACGATCTGCCGGACGGCGACGGAGAAGCGCTCCCACTCCACGTCCGGCTCCGGGCCGGACAGCAGCAGGAAGGGCGCGCCGGTGGCGTCCTGGACCAGCCGGACCTCCAGCCGGGGCTCCTCGAACTCCGTCCAGTGGTCGCGCTGGAAGGTCAGCAGCGGGCGGCGTGCCCGGTAGTCCACCAGCCGGTCCGCGTCGAAACGGGCGACCACCTGGTGGGGCAGGGTGTCCAGCAGGCGCTCGACGATCTGCTCGCCGGCCTCACCCGCGTCGATGTACCCCTCGAAGTGGTACAGCATGACCAGCCCGGCCGAGTCCTGGGCGACCGCCAGGTCGGCCACCGCCAGGCCCTGGGCATCCCATTCGTACAAACCCTGTGGATCAAGCACCGCCACCACTCCTCCTCGCCGCGTTCTCTGCACAGAACGTCCAAGACGGCGCCACCATTCCCCAGTTGGCCGCATTCACGGGAACGCAACGGATCAGCGTCGGTCCCGCGGCACTCCAGCGGCTCCAGCGGCTCCAGCGGCTCCAGCGGGAAACGCGGTGAGGCCCGCCCCCCGAAGGGGACGGGCCTCACCGTTCAACTCAGCTCAGCTCTGCTCACACCGGAGTGTGATGCGCGCTGCGATCAGCTCTGGCCGCCGGCCAGCTTCTCGCGGAGCGCGGCCAGGGCCTCGTCCGACGCCAGGGCGCCGGAGGTCTCGTCCGACTCCGAGGAGTACGAACCACCCGAGATGCCCGCACCGGCGTTGCCACCGGCGGCCGGGGCGGCAGCGCCCTCGGCAGCAGCGGCCTCGTCGGCCTCGCGGCTCTTGATGACCTGGGCCTGGTGCTGCTCGAAGCGCTGCTGCGCCTCGGCGTACTGGGTCTCCCAGGCCTCGCGCTGCTTCTCGTAGCCCTCGAGCCAGTCGTTGGTCTCGGGGTCGAAGCCCTCGGGGTAGATGTAGTTGCCCTGGTCGTCGTAGGACGCGGCCATGCCGTACAGGGTCGGGTCGAATTCGACCGACGCCGGGTCGGCACCGAAGGACTCGTTGGCCTGCTTCAGGGACAGCGAGATCCGGCGACGCTCGAGGTCGATGTCGATGACCTTGACGAAGATCTCGTCGTTGACCTGGACGACCTGCTCCGGGATCTCCACGTGGCGCTCGGCCAGCTCGGAGATGTGGACCAGACCCTCGATGCCCTCGTCCACGCGGACGAACGCACCGAACGGAACCAGCTTGGTGACCTTACCCGGGACGACCTGACCGATCTGGTGGGTCCGGGCGAACTGCTGCCACGGGTCCTCCTGCGTCGCCTTCAGCGACAGGGAGACGCGCTCGCGGTCCATGTCGACGTCGAGGACCTCGACGGTGACTTCCTGACCGACCTCGACAACCTCGGACGGGTGGTCGATGTGCTTCCACGACAGCTCGGAGACGTGCACGAGACCATCGACGCCGCCCAGGTCCACGAAGGCACCGAAGTTGACGATCGAGGAGACGACGCCGGAGCGGACCTGACCCTTCTGCAGGGTGGTGAGGAACGTCTGGCGAACCTCGGACTGGGTCTGCTCGAGCCAGGCGCGGCGGGACAGGACCACGTTGTTGCGGTTCTTGTCCAGCTCGATGATCTTCGCCTCGAGCTCCTTGCCCACGTAGGGCTGGAGGTCGCGGACGCGACGCATCTCGACGAGAGAGGCCGGCAGGAAGCCGCGGAGGCCGATGTCGAGGATGAGACCACCCTTGACGACCTCGATGACGGTACCGGTGACGATGCCGTCTTCTTCCTTGATCTTCTCGATGGTGCCCCAGGCACGCTCGTACTGAGCGCGCTTCTTCGAGAGGATCAGGCGGCCTTCCTTGTCCTCCTTCTGGAGAACCAGGGCCTCGATCTCGTCGCCGACCTTGACGACCTCGTTCGGGTCGACGTCGTGCTTGATCGAGAGCTCGCGGCTCGGGATGACGCCTTCGGTCTTGTAACCGATGTCGAGGAGAACCTCGTCCCGGTCAACCTTGACGATGACGCCGTCGACGATGTCGCCATCGTTGAAGTACTTGATCGTCTCGTCGATCGCCGCGAGGAACGCGTCCGCGTCGCCGATGTCGTTGACCGCTACCTGCGGAGTGGTGGCGGTGGTCTCGGTGCTGCTCGTCATGTGGGAAAGGGCTCCGGTTACGGACAGAAAGTCGTAGGTACTGCTACGCCGGGAGCCCTTATCGGCATCCACCGAAGACCGGACAGCCAAGGAGGCCCCCGATCCGCAGAAGAGCGGCGGGGCCTCGAAAACCGAGGGGACATCAACAGATGCAAGCGCAGCCTGCTAGGTCTGAGGAGCACAGGCTCGCAGCGCAACTTGTAGCATACGGGGGCAGCCGGACAGGGTCAATGCGCGAAGGCGCACACCCCGGGCGGATCCCCGCATAACCGGCACAATTCGTGGGCGGGGAGGCCTTCCTGGCACTTCCTGCCACATTCGAAGACACTCGCAGACTACGACGACGGGCCCCATGAACCAAGAGGACTACGCCCCCGAAGAGGCTCACGAAGCCGATCCGGGGTCCATGGAGGACGCCGAGGCCACGCGGCGTGACGCAGGTGAAGCGGAGAGCAGCCGGGCGAGCCGCGGCTGGTGGGACCGCAACGCCGACGAGTACCAGAGCGAGCACGGCGCCTTCCTCGGCGACGACCGCTTCGTCTGGGGCCCCGAGGGACTGGACGAGGCGGAGGCGGCCCTCCTCGGCCCCGCCGGCTCCCTCAAGGACAAGGACGTCCTGGAGATCGGCGCCGGCGCCGCCCAGTGTTCGCGCTGGCTGGCCGCGCAGGGCGCCCGCCCGGTGGCCCTCGACCTCTCCCACCGCCAGCTCCAGCACGCCCTGCGCATCGGCGAGGACGTCCCGCTGGTCGAGGCCGATGCCGGAAGGCTCCCCTTCCGCGACGGCTCCTTCGACCTCGCCTGCTCCGCCTACGGCGCCGTCCCCTTCGTCGCCGACCCGGTCAACGTCATGCGCGAGGTGCACCGCGTCCTGCGCCCCGGCGGCCGCTGGGTCTTCTCCGTCACGCACCCCATCCGCTGGGCCTTCCCCGACGAGCCCGGCCCCGAGGGGCTGTCCGTCGCCGCCTCCTACTTCGACCGAACCCCGTACGTGGAGCAGGACGAGCAGGGGCGCGCGGTGTACGTCGAGCACCACCGCACCCTCGGCGACCGGGTCCGCGACGTGGTGGCGGGCGGCTTCCGCCTGGTCGACCTGGTCGAGCCGGAGTGGCCCGGATGGAACAGCCAGGAGTGGGGCGGCTGGTCCCCGCTGCGCGGCAACCTGATCCCGGGCACCGCGATCTTCGTGTGCGAGAGGGCCTGATCCCTTGATCCGCCAGGCCGCCCTCGACGCCCTCCCCGTAAGAGAGGCCGTGCCCGCGCTGGTCTCCGCGCTGGACGGCCACGGCGTCGCGGTGCTCTGCGCCCCGCCCGGCACCGGCAAGACCACGCTGGTGCCGCTCGTGCTGGCGGGGCTGGTGGGCGGCGGACCCCGGCGCCGGGTGGTGGTCGCCGAGCCGCGGCGGATCGCCGCCCGGGCCGCGGCCCGGCGCATGGCCTGGCTGCTGGGCGAGGCCGTCGGCGGCTCGGTCGGCTTCACGGTGCGCGGGGAGCGGGTGGCCGGTCCCGGCACGGTGGTGGAGGTGGTCACCACCGGGGTACTGCTCCAGCGGCTCCAGCGCGACCAGGAGCTGGCCGGCGTGGACCTGGTGGTCCTGGACGAGTGCCACGAGCGGCACCTGGACGCCGACACGGTCGCCGCCTTCCTCCTCGACGTACGGGAGACCCTGCGGCCGGAGCTCCGGCTCGTGGCGGCCTCGGCGACGACCGACGCCGCCGGGTGGGCGCGCGTCCTGGGCCGCGGCGGTCCCGGCGACGCGCCGGTGGTGGAGGCCGCGGGGATCTCGTACCCGGTGGAGACGGTGTGGGCTCCGCCGGTCCGGCCGGTGCGGCCCCCGCACGGGATGCGGGTGGATCCGGCGCAGCTGACGCACGTGGCCTCGGTGGTGCGGCGGGCCCTGGCGGAGCGCGACGGCGACGTCCTGTGCTTCCTGCCCGGCGTCGGCGAGATCGCCCGCGTCGCCGGGCAGCTGGGCGGCGTGGACGCGGAGGTGCTGCAGGTCCACGGCCGGGCCCCGGCGGCCGTGCAGGACGCGGCGCTGACGGCCTCGGACCACCGCCGGGTGATCCTTTCCACCGCGGTGGCGGAGTCGAGCCTGACCGTTCCCGGGGTACGGGTGGTGGTGGACTCGGGTCTGGCCCGCGAGCCCCGGGTGGACCACGCGCGGGGGCTGGGCGCGCTGGCGACCGTACGGGCCTCCCGCGCGGCCGGGCGGCAGCGGGCGGGCCGGTCCGGACGCGAGGCGCCGGGCACGGTGTACCGCTGCTGGGCCGAGGCTGAGGACGGCCGGCTGCCCGCGTTCCCGTCGCCGGAGATACGCATCGCCGACCTGGCGCAGTTCGCGTTGCAGGCGGCGTGCTGGGGCGACCCGGACGCGGCCGGCCTGGCACTGCTCGACCCGCCGCCCGCCGGGGCGATGGCCGCGGCGCGGGAGGTGCTGGTGGCCGTCGGCGCGGTGGACGGGGCCGGCCGGCCGACCCCGCGCGGTCTGCGGATGGCCCGGCTGGGGCTGCACCCGCGGCTGGCCCGCGCCCTGCTGGACGGCTCGGCCGCGCTCGGTGCCCGGCGGGCGGCGGAGCTGGTGGCCCTGCTCAGCGAGGAGCCGCCGCGCGAGTACGGGGACGACCTGGCCGGTGCCTGGCGGCAGGCGCGGCGGGGCGGCGACGGCTACGCGTCCCGGTGGCAGGCGGAGGTCCGGCGGCTGGAGCGGGCTGTCCGGGACCCTGCGGGGCCCTCCCCCACCCCGCCCTTTCCCGCCAGCGGCGCTGTGCCCGACGACGGCGCCGCCGGGCTCGTCGCCGCCCTGGCGTTTCCGGAGCGGGTCGCGAAGGCCAAGGGCTCGGGGGCCTTCCTGATGGCCTCCGGGACCGGGGCCGAGCTCGGCGACGGCTCCGGCCTGCGCCAGGCGCCCTGGCTGGCCGTGGCCGTCGCCGACAGGCCCCCGCACTCCGCCTCCGCGCGGATCCGGCTGGCCGCGGTCATCGACGAGGACACCGCCCTGTCCGCCGCCGCCCACCTGCGGACCGAGGGCGAAGAGGTGCACTGGGAGGACGGGGACCTGATCGCCCGCGCGGTGCAGCGGCTCGGGGCGGTCGAGCTGGCCGTGCGCCCGCTGCGCACCCCCGACCCGGCGCTCGTACGCGCCGCCCTGCTCGACGGGCTCCGCGCCGAGGGCCTCGGCCTGCTGCGCTGGTCCCCGGACGCGCAGACCCTTCGGGCCCGGCTGGGCTTCCTGCACCGCACGCTGGGCGGCGCGTGGCCCGACGTGGAAGAGGACGGCGCCCTGCTGGACCGCGCCGACGACTGGCTGGAGCCCGAGCTGTCGCGGGCCCGGCGCCGCGTGGACCTGGGGCGGATCGACGCCGGGCAGGCGCTGAACCGGCTGCTGCCGTGGGCCACCGGTGAGGCCGCCCGCCTGGACGAGCTGGCTCCGGAACGGCTGGAGGTGCCCAGCGGATCCCGGATCCGGCTGGACTACTCCGCCGAGCACGGGCAGCCGGTGCTCGCGGTGAAGCTCCAGGAGCTGTTCGGGCTGGCCGAGACCCCGAAAGTGGCCGGTGTGCCGGTTCTGGTGCACCTGCTGTCGCCCGCCGGACGGCCCGCCGCCGTCACCGCCGACCTCGCCTCCTTCTGGCAGGGCGGCTACCGCGCCGTCCGCGCCGAGCTGCGCGGCCGCTACCCCAAGCACCCCTGGCCGGAGGACCCGGCCACCGCCGAGCCCACCCGCCATACGAACGCCCGGCTCAGGCGCTGACGCCTTCCCCTTCTTCCCGCACCCGGCGGCCGCGGGCCTCCAGCCACAGCGCCAGCCCCAGCAGGGCGAGCCCGCCGCCGGCGAGGCCGACGGGCGCGTAGGTGTGCAGTGCGAGGACCTTCATCCGGTTCGACCTGACCAGGTCGAGGGTGTAGTCGGCGTAGTCCTCGCGCATCGTCACGTGCCCGGCGAAGGCGGTGAGCTTGCCGTCGGGGCCGCCCGCCGCGACGCCGCCCCGCATCTCCTGCTGGATGTCCTGCTCGGCGTTGACCGGCGCCCCGGTCACCGGGTCGACCCAGAACCTCACCTTGGCGGTGTACCAGAGGGTGGTTCCGGTGGCGGCCTCGATCGTCGACGGGTCGATGCCCTCGATCGGCATCTTCTTCGGCATGGCGACCTTGGTCCAGGGGATCGTCTGCTCGAAGTAGTAGACGTCCATGCCCCTGAAGGTGCGCGGTCCGACGTAGTGGATCGGCGAGGAGGTGCGGGTCTGCGCGTCGAAGTACAGGTAGTCGCGCGGCTCGGTGAAGAACGGCCACTTGAACTCGATGCCCTCGCGCTTGACGGCGTCTCCGTCGACCATCTCCCCGGTGGCGTGCACCGGGTCCTGGGTGTGGGCGTCGAAGATGTAGCGCTCGGGGATCTGGGAGACCATCTTTCCGTCGGGCCCGATGATGTAGGACAGCGTGTCCCAGACGACGACGTCCGTGCCCGCGCTCGACTCGATCTCCTTCGACGCCTCCACGTTGCCCTTGAGGGTCTGGACGATCGTGACCTTGTCGACCTTCTTGGGCTGCATGCCGCCGGTGTAGTCGAGGAGGGTCGCGTCCTTCGCCTCCAGGACCATCTCCTGGTACTGGCTCGGCGGGATCTTGGCGAGGCGGGGGTACGCGTACCAGCGCAGCAGCGGCGCGAGGGCTGCGCAGAACACGGCTAGGGCCAGCAGGACAAGGCTCGCTCTGCGTCGCACGGCCGGGCCCTCCTCTACTTTCCGGGCGCGGGGGGCGCGGTGGTGAGCAGGGGCCTGGGTGAGGTCTCGCCCTCGGGCGCCCCGAACGCCGTGACGGCGAGGACGAGGAGTACCGCGAGGACGAGCCCGCTGGCGGCGGCTGTGAATGCGCGCATGCCGGGCCTCCGGAATCTGATAGGGCGTCAGGGCGGAGGCACCGTAGCAATGCGGGGGCGAGATGAGAACCGTCTGCACGACGGATCACGGGAAACGCCCCCTGACCTGCGATCGAGTCGCATGCCGGGGGGGGCGTCCGGCCACGCCGGGGTTTCCCGTGGGCCGTCAGGCGCCCGGCCGGGTCGGCTCCGGGGTGGAGGACGGCGACACGGACGGGGACGGCGTGGGCTTCGGCGCCGGGCTCGCCTTCGGGGGCGTGGTGCTCGTGGGCGAGGGCTTGGGGGTCGGCGTGGGCGACCCCGACGGCGTCGGCGTGGGAGTGGGAGTGGGAGTGGGGGTCGGCGTAGGCGTCGGCTTCGGATCCGGCGTCGGCGTCGGCGTGGGCCTCGGGTCCGGCGTCGGGGTAGGTGTCGGCGTGGGCTTCGGATCCGGCGTCGGGCTAGGGGTGGGTGTCGGCGTGGGTGTGGGCTGCGGCGTGGGCGTGGGTGTGGGCTGCGGCGTGGGCGTGGGTGTGGGCTTCGGCGTGGGCGTGGGCTTCGGTGTCGGCGCCGGGGGCGTGCCCGCTCCCGTACCGGCGCTGTCCGGGACCTCGTGCGCGCCCTTGAGGTAGTACGTGAACCAGGACCGGACCGTCCGCAGGTACTCCGTGGACCGGTTGTAGGAGAGCACCGCCCGGTCCAGGTCCGCGTCCGTCCGCAGGTCCCGGGTTCCCGCGCACAGGTACCGTCCGGCGGCGAGGGCCGCGTCGTGCACGTTGTTCGGGTTGCGCCGGCCGTCGCCGTCCGCATCCTGGCCCCATGCCGCCCACGTGGAGGGGATGAACTGCATCGGCCCGACCGCCCGGTCGTACCGGGCGTCCCCGTCGTAGGCCCCGCCGTCCGTGTCCGAGATGTTCGCGAAGCCGTTGCCGTCGAGCACCGGCCCCAGGATCGGTCGCAGGGTGGTCCCGGCCGCGTCGACCCGGCCGCCTCGTGCCTGACCGGACTCCACCTTGCCGATCGCCGCGAGGAGTTGCCAGCGCAGTCCGCATCCGGGGTCGCTCTGCCCCACCGTCTTCTCCGCCCGCAGGTAGGCCGCGAGCACGCTCGCCGGTATCCCCTGCGCCCCTTCGGCCGGTCCGGTTCCGACGAGCACCGCTGCCGGCGCCGTCTGCGGTGCCTGCGGCTGCGCCGACTGCGCCTCGTCCGTCAGCACCACGGCCGGCGGCTCCGGGCTCACCAGTGGCGGGAGTTCGGTGAAGTAGGCGGTGTCGCCGCCGCTCGCCTCCGACGGGAGGGCCGGTGCGCCCGCACCGATCGCGGCCGTCCGGTCCTCCCCGGCGCCCGCCGGCCCCTGCGAAGCGGTCAGCGCCGCGGCCACCAGCGCGGAGACCAGGGCGGCTGCCGCCCCCTTGCGCAGCCTGCGTCCGATTATTCGAGCCGACATGAGCCGGACCCCTCCCCCTCGACGTCCGCGTGACCATACGTCAACTCCCTGCAAGGGGCACGGACAGTGGGCCGGAATTCACCACATCGCCACGTCCGTTTGCAGGTCACGCATACTGTCGGGACCCTTCGGGCGCATTGGCCCGAAGTAAGGAACATCCACGAGAACGTCCGCAAGAACGTCCACGAGAACGTCCAGGAGAGGTGTCATGCCGTTCACTCTCAGCCATGCGGCCGCCGTACTTCCGGCCATCCGCCGGACCGGGCGTGCGCGCGGCCCCCTCGTCGCCTCGGCCCTGGTCCTCGGGTCGTTCGCGCCGGACACCTTCTACTTCACGGACGCGATCGTCGAGGGCGTCATGGCCTACGGGAGCTTCACGCACTCCCTGCCGGGGGTGTTCACCCTGGACGCCGTGCTCACCGCCGCCCTCGTGGGGTGCTGGCTGCTGCTGCGCGAGCCGCTGATCGCGCTGCTGCCGCGCGGCTGGCGGGGCCGTGTCCATGCGTTCGTACGCGGCGAACACTGGAGCGGACGCCGACTGCCCGCGCTCGCCGCCTGGTTCTACGCGTCGGCCGTCGTCGGCTCCCTCACGCACGTGGTGTGGGACAGCTTCACGCACATCGACCGCTGGGGAACGAACGCGCTGCCGGAGCTCGAAGAGCCCCTCGCCTTCGACCTGCCCCTCTACTCGTACCTGCAGTACGGCACTTCGGCGGTCGCGGCCTGCGCGCTGCTCTGGTTCACGGTGACCGCCCTGCGGCGGCTGCCCGCCTCCCCCGCCCCCGCGTCCGTGCCGGTGCTCGGCCGGGCGGAGATCTGGGGCGCACTCGCCCTGGTCGTGGGGTGCGTGGCGGTCGGGGTCACGATGCGCGTGATCCGCTTCTTCACCTTCTTCGACCGGATCCGTACGCCGCTCGACATCATTCCGACCGTCTGCTTCGGCGCCGGTGGCGGCCTCGCCGTGGCCCTGCTGCTGTACGGGGTGTTCGTACGGCTGCGGCACCGCGGCGACCGTGCCCGTACGGACGAGGAAACGCGGACGCCCGTCCCCACCGGCTGAGCGGGGACGGGCGCTGCCCTGGCCGTGCGGGCCTCAGTGCGCGGCGGACTCCCAGTCCGCCCCGACGCCCACGGACACGTCCAGCGCGGCCCGGAGGTCGACGGCGGCGCCCATCTCGCGCCGCACCAGCTCCTCGACCTGCTTCCGCTCCCCCGGGGCGATCTCCAGCACGATTTCGTCGTGGACCTGCAGCAGCATCCGCGACTGCAGGCCGGCTCCGGTGATCGCCTTGTCCACGCGCAGCATCGCGACCTTGACGATGTCGGCGGCCGTGCCCTGGATCGGGGCGTTGAGCGCCATCCGCTCGGCGGCCTCGCGGCGCTGGCGGTTGTCGCTGTTGAGGTCGGGCAGGTACCGGCGGCGGCCGAAGACCGTCGCCGTGTATCCGGTGGCGCGGGCCTCGTCCACGACGCGCTGCAGGTAGTCGCGGACCCCGCCGAAGCGCTCGAAGAAGGTCTCCATCAGGCCGCGCGCCTCGGCGGGCTCGATGTTCAGCTGCTGGGCGAGACCGAAGGCGGACAGCCCGTACGCGAGGCCGTACGACATGGCCTTGATCTTGCGGCGCATGTCGGCGTCGACCTGGGACCGCTCCACGCCGAACACCTGGGAGGCGACGGTGGTGTGCAGGTCCTCGCCGGTCGCGAAGGCCTCGATCAGGCCCTCGTCCTCGGAGAGGTGGGCCATGACGCGCAGCTCGATCTGGCTGTAGTCGGCCGTCATGAGGGACTCGAAGCCCTCGCCGACGACGAAGCCGCGGCGGATGGCCCGGCCCTCGTCGGTGCGCACCGGCACGTTCTGCAGGTTGGGGTCGGTGGAGGACAGCCGGCCGGTCGCGGCGACGGTCTGGCTGAAGCTGGTGTGCACCCGGCCATCGGCGGCGACGGTCTTGACCAGGCCCTCGACGGTGACGCGCAGCTTGGCCTGCTCCCGGTGCCGGAGCATGATCACGGGCAGTTCGTGGTCGGTCTGGGTGGCCAGCCAGGCCAGCGCGTCCGCGTCCGTGGTGTACCCGGTCTTGGTCTTCTTCGTCTTCGGCAGGTCCAGCTCGCCGAAGAAGACCTCCTGGAGCTGCTTGGGCGAGCCGAGGTTGAACTCGTGGCCGACCGCCGCGTGCGCCTCCTTCACCGCCTGCTGCACGGCGCCGGCGAACTGCTGCTCCATCGCCTCCAGGTGGTCCCGGTCGGCGGCGATGCCGGACCGCTCCATCCGGGCGAGGAGCTCGGAGGTCGGCAGCTCCATGTCGTGCAGCAGCTCGGCCGCACCCACCTCGGCGAGCTTGTCGGTGAAGGCGTCGCCCAGGTCGAGGACCGCGCGGGCCTGCGCCATCAACGCCTCGGCCTCGGCCGTGTCGTCGGCGCCGAAGGCCAGCTGCCCGTCGGCGGCGGCGGGGGCCAGCTCGCGGTGCAGGTACTCCATGGACAGGACGTCCAGGCCGAAGGACCGGCGGCCCGGCTTGACCAGGTACGCGGCGAGCGCGGTGTCCATGGCCACGCCGGCCAGCGACCAGCCGTGCTCGGGGAAGACCCGCCACAGCGCCTTCGCGTTGTGCACGACCTTGGGGCGGGCCCCGTCCGAGGCCCAGGCGCGGAAGGCCACCTCGTCGGCCTCGTCCAGCGAGAGCGGCTCGAACCAGGCTGCCGCCCCGCCCGCCGCGGCCAGCGCGACCTCGGTGATCCGGCCGGCGCCCAGCGCCCAGCTGTCGACGGTCGCGATGCCCAGCGGTCCGCCCGCGTGGGCCTCCAGCCACGGCGCCAGCTCGCCCGTGCCCAGTACGGAGGCGTCCAGCTCCACACCGGCCGCGGGAGCCGGGGGCTCCTCCTCGGCCGCGCCCGGGTCCACGGCGAGCAGCCGCTCGCGCAGCGAGGCGTTGCGGATCTCCAGCACGTCCAGCACGCCGAGCACGGCGGTCCGGTCGTACGCGACGCGCACCAGGTCGGCGGGGGTCTTGGGCAGCTCCACGTCCTTGACCATCTCGGTCAGGACCCGGTTGAGCTTGACGGCCTCCAGGTGGTCCCGGAAGTTCTGCCCGGCCTTGCCCTTGACCTCCTCGGCGCGCTCCACGAGCTCCGCGAACGACCCGAACTGGGTGATCCACTTGGCCGCGGTCTTCTCGCCGACGCCCGGGATGCCCGGCAGGTTGTCGGACGGGTCGCCGCGCAGGGCCGCGAAGTCCGGGTACTGCTGGGGGGTGAGCCCGTACTTCTCCTCGACCTTCTCCGGCGTGAACCGGGTGAGCTCGGAGACTCCCTTGGTCGGGTAGAGCACGGTGGTGTGCTCGGACACCAGCTGGAAGGAGTCCCGGTCGCCGGTGACGATCAGCACGTCGAAGCCGAGGGCCTCGGCCTGCGTCGCCAGGGTCGCGATCACGTCGTCGGCCTCGAAGCCGTCGATCGCGAACCGCGGCACGTGCATCGCGTCGAGCAGCTCGCCGATCAGCTCGACCTGGCCCTTGAACTCGTCGGGGGTCTTGGAGCGGTTCGCCTTGTACTCGGGGAACTCCGTCGAGCGCCACGTCTTGCGCGAGACGTCGAACGCCACCGCGAAGTGCGTGGGCGCCTCGTCGCGCAGCGTGTTCGCCAGCATCGACGCGAAGCCGTAGATGGCATTGGTCGGCTGGCCGGTCGCGGTCGTGAAGTTCTCCGCGGGCAGCGCGAAGAACGCCCTGTACGCCAGGGAGTGCCCGTCCATGAGCATCAGGCGGGGGCGGTCCGCTGCGGTCGTCTGGTCGGTCTTCTTCGATGCTGTCTCTGCCACGCCCCCGATCCTAGGCGCCCCCACCGACAAAACCGGACGGCCTGCGGGGAGGGGCAAATCCGCCGTCGGCGATGTCGGCGGAGCGTGACAGGATCGGTGTGTACGACAGGACTGTTCAAAGGGGAGCGTCATGGCCACCAAGCCGCCCGCAGGTGATCCGGTACAGGATGCTCCGCAGGTTGCGTCCCCCAAACACGCGGCGGCGGGGCTGCCCGCCATCGGGCACACCCTGAGGATCGCCCAGCAGCAGATGGGCGTGGCCCGCACCGCCCGCACCCTGCTCAAGGTCAACCAGAGGGACGGCTTCGACTGCCCGGGCTGTGCCTGGCCCGAGGGCGACAAGCGGCACACCGCCGAGTTCTGCGAGAACGGCGCCAAAGCCGTCGCGGAGGAGGCCACCCTGCGCCGGGTCACCCCCGAGTTCTTCGCCGCGCACCCCCTGGCCGACCTGGCCACCCGCTCCGGCTACTGGCTGGGGCAGCAGGGCCGGATCACCCACCCCATGTACCGGGCGGAGGGCGGCGACCGATACGAGGCGATCAGCTGGGAGCGGGCCTTCGCGGTCATCGCCGAGGAGCTGACCGCCCTCGCCTCCCCCGACGAGGCCCTCTTCTACACCTCGGGCCGCACCAGCAACGAGGCCGCGTTCCTCTTCCAGCTCTTCGCCCGCGAATTCGGCACGAACAACCTGCCCGACTGCTCCAACATGTGCCACGAGTCCTCGGGCTCCGCGCTGAACGAGACCATCGGCATCGGCAAGGGCAGCGTCTCCCTCGAGGACCTCCACCGGGCCGACCTGATCATCGTCGCCGGGCAGAACCCCGGCACCAACCACCCGCGCATGCTCTCCGCCCTGGAACAGGCCAAGTCCTCCGGCGCGAAGATCATCTCGGTGAATCCGCTGCCCGAAGCCGGCATGGAGCGGTTCAAGAACCCGCAGACCCCCCTCGGCATGCTCAAGGGCACCGCCCTCAACGACCTCTTCCTGCAGATCCGCATCGGCGGCGACCAGGCCCTCTTCCGCCTCCTGAACAAGCTGGTCATCGAGGCGGGCGGCGCCACCGACGAGGCCTTCATCCGCGAGCACACCCACGGCTACGAGGAGTTCGCCGCCGCCGCCAAGGAGGCGGACTGGGCCGAGACCCTCACCGCCACCGGCCTGACCCGGCCGGAGATCGAGCAGGCGCTGGCCATGATCCTGGCCTCGGAGCGCACCATCGTCTGCTGGGCCATGGGCCTCACCCAGCACAAGCACGCCGTCGCCACCATCCGCGAGGTCGTCAACCTCCTCCTGCTGCGCGGCAACATCGGCCGGCCCGGCGCCGGGGTCTGCCCGGTCCGCGGCCACTCCAACGTGCAGGGCGACCGCACCATGGGGATCTTCGAACGGCCCGCCCCCGCCTTCCTCGACGCCCTCGACAAGGAATTCGGCATCACCTCGCCGCGCGGGCACGGCTTCGACGTGGTCCGCTCCATCCAGGCGATGCGTGACGGCAGGGCCAAGGTCCTCTTCGCCATGGGCGGCAACTTCGTCGGCGCCACCCCCGACACCGAGGTCACCGAGGCCGCGATCCGCCGCACCGCCCTGACCGTGCACGTCTCCACCAAGCTGAACCGCTCCCACGCGGTCACCGGCCGGCGCGCCCTGATCCTGCCCACCCTGGGCCGCACCGACAAGGACGTACAGGCGGCCGGCAAGCAGTTCGTCACGGTCGAGGACTCCATGGGCATGGTCCACGCCTCCCGCGGCAACCTCGCCCCCGCCTCCCCGCACCTGCTCTCCGAGCCCGCGATCGTGGCCCGGATGGCCCGCGCGGTCCTCGGCGCCGCCTCCGCCACCCCGTGGGAGGAGTTCGAGCGGGACTACGCCTCGATCCGCGACCGGATCTCCCGCGTCGTCCCCGGCTTCGAGGACTTCAACGCCAAGGTGGCCCGCCCCGGCGGCTTCCGGCTGCCGCACGCCCCGCGCGACGAGCGCCGCTTCCCCACCACCACCGGCAAGGCCAATTTCACCGCCGCGCCCGTGGAGTACCCCACGGTTCCGCAGGGACGGCTCCTCCTGCAGACCCTGCGCAGCCACGACCAGTACAACACCACGATCTACGGCCTCGACGACCGCTACCGCGGCATCACCGGCGGCCGCCGCGTCGTCATGGTCAACCCCGAGGACGCGGCCGAGCTCGGCCTGGCCGACGGCTCGTACACCGACCTGGTGAGCGAGTGGAAGGACGGCGTGGAGCGGCGCGCGCCCGGCTTCCGCGTCGTGCACTACCCGACGGCGCGCGGCTGCGCCGCCGCGTACTACCCCGAGACGAACGTGCTGGTCCCGCTGGACTCCACCGCGGACACCAGCAATACCCCGGCGAGCAAGTCCGTCGTCGTGCGTTTCGAACCGGCCTGATAGAACGACCTCAGGACAAGACGGTTAACGAGCGTTGACGAACGGAGCCTGACCATGGGCGAGCAGCACGCAGTGAAGTTCCCGCAGGAGGTACTCGACGAGTACGCGGCCCTGGGCATCGACCTCCCCGCACTGTTCTCGGCGGGAGACCTCGGCGAGCGGATGGACATCCGCATCCTGGAGGCCTCGGCCGACCGCGTCGTCGGCACCATGCCCGTCAAGGGCAACACCCAGCCCTACGGACTCCTGCACGGCGGGGCCTCCGCCGTACTGGCCGAAACCCTCGGCTCGATCGGCGCGATGATGCACGGCGGCATCACCAAGATCGCCGTCGGCGTGGACCTGAACTGCACCCACCACCGGGGCGCCCGCACCGGCATCGTCACCGGCGTCGCCACCCCCGTGCACCGCGGCCGCTCGACCACCACCTTCGAGATCGTCATCACCGACGAGCAGGACAAGCGGGTCTGCACCGCCCGCCTGACCTGCCTGCTGCGCGAGGTCGACCAGGCGGCCGGGGCCGCCGCCGAGGCCCCCGCCCAGGCCTGAGCCGGCCCGCGCGGGCGCGTTGACTCCCGGGCCGCCGCGCCCCGGGAGTCAGTCCGTCCCCTCACCGGGGGACTCCCGGAGCCGGCGCAGTTCGTTCACCGCGTCCGCCGCCTCCCTGCGCACGCCCGGGTGGGGATGGTGGAGGAACCGTTCGACGACCGGCAGCGCCGCCCGGTCGCAGGTGGAGCCGAGCGCGGCCAGGACGTACTCCAGGAGCACGGGTTCAAAGCCGTCCACGCCGGCGGCGAGCGGCTCCACCACCCGGTAGGGGAGCTCGTAGGGCGCGGTGGCCGTGCAGATCGCGTGCAGCGCGGACTCCCGCAGCGCGTAGCCCTCGCCGGAGAGCGCGACCGCGACGAGGCGCTCGACCGCCCGCTCGGCGTCGTCCTGCGTCAGGAGGCCCGTCTCCAGGACGTCGTTGACGACTTCGAGGCAGCCGTCCCGGCGGCCCGCATCGGGGGCGTCCAGCTCCTGCCAGGCCGATTCGATCCATGCCGCCGGGCTCCGGTATCCGCTCACGGCCAGAGCCTAGGAGATGCGGGTCGCCGCCCCGCCGGCAGGCCCGGACGGCCCGGATCCCGCCCCGCACCCGGCGGCGGATCCGGGCCTGCGCCTCTTGTCGGACCGGACCGCACCCGCCAACCGCCCGGAATCCGCCACTCCGCACGTTTCGCGGTGACATCTGTTGTGTCACCGATGGTGACGCGCCTACCTTCCCCTCATGGGGACCATGCCTCGCACGGCCCGGTACGCCGCCCACATCCTCCTCGCGGCGCTCGCCCTGTCCGGATGCTCCCGCTCCGCACCGCCCCCGGCGGCGGCCCCGGAGACCCCTTCCGCCAGCCCTCCCTCGCCCGTGCAGGTCTGCACGAGCCTCGTGTCGTACTGGGCGAAGGAGACCCTCCTGGGCACCACATGGTCCGGCCTCGACTGGGAGCAGAAGGGCCTCTCGAACGACCAGTACGCGATCCACGAGGACGCGGTCGCCGCCGGCCGCACGGAGGAGCGAACTGCCGGACAGGTCAAGGCACTTGAGCTGATCGACCGCTTCGTGGCCCGGCGCTGCGCCGAGCAGGGCGGCGCGACCCGCAGCTCGGAGAACTGGCGACCCCCGACGTGACCGGGGTCACCGCATTCCCGAGCGCGCTGTCCGCCTTCCGGGCAGATCCGCGCGCACGGCCGAACCGCAGGTCGGAGGCCATGCGGTCGACCCGGACAAGATCCATCCCGTGGGGACACATCGCGCACTTCATTACTCTGAGTAATTCACATGCCGTACGCAATCCGTCTTTTCCTCCGAGAATCGCCACTCGGAGGATTCTTTCAGACACGCACCGCCACATTCGGCTGAATTTGATCTAAGACAGGTGCATGAAGGCCTCAAGCCCCTTAGGGGAACAGGTATTTCTCAGGATGCGGACACTATTCACCGTCACGAAATGTCCGTTCTGTCCACACTCCCGCCACACATTCTTGGCCTTGGCATAACAAGAGCGTCACATCCTCCTTTCCCGCCTCCCGGTGCTCGCCACCTCGGGCCTAGAGTCACGGCCAGTCACCGCGCCACAGAGCGCGAATCAGCACGGCCGTGGACCTCCCAGTGCGGCCCGGCGACCCAACGGCACCTCTCATGAGAGCGCCGCGCCAGGGAAAGGAAGAATCGTGCGACACCGTTCTTTGCTCGTCCTCACCACCGTGATCACCACGGGAGCACTGACCCTCACCGCTTGCGGATCGCGCGACGGAGACTCCAAGGACAACGGCGGCGGCAAGAAGACCGTCGTGGTCATCGGCGTGGACGCCCCGCTCACCGGCTCGCTCTCCGCGCTCGGCCAGGGCATCAAGAACTCCGTCGACCTCGCGGCCAAGACGGCCAACAAGAACAACGAGGTCCCCGGGATCGAGTTCAAGGTCGAGGCCCTCGACGACCAGGCGGTCCCCGCCTCCGGTCAGGCCAACGCCACCAAGCTCGTCGGCAACAAGGACGTCCTCGGCGTCGTCGGCCCGCTGAACTCCGGCGTCGCCCAGCAGATGCAGGGCGTCTTCGCCTCCGCCAACCTGGCGCAGGTCTCCCCCGCCAACACCAACCCCGCGCTCAGCCAGGGCGACAACTGGGGCAAGGGCGAGTTCAAGCGCGGCTTCAAGACCTACTTCCGCACCGCCGCCACCGACGTGGTCCAGGGCAAGTTCGCCGCCCAGTACCTCTTCAAGGACGCCGGCAAGAAGAAGGTCTTCATCGTCGACGACAAGCAGACCTACGGCGCCGGCCTCGCCGCGATCTTCGCCGAAGAGTTCAAGAAGCTCGGCGGCGAGGTCGTCGGCACCGACCACGTCACCGTGAAGGAGACCGACTTCTCCTCCACCGCCGACAAGGTCAAGTCCTCCGGCGCCGACTCCGTCTACTTCGGCGGCCAGTACCCCGAGGGCGGCCTGCTCGCCGACCAGATCAAGAAGACGGGCGCCAACGTCCCCCTCATGGGCGGCGACGGCATCCAGGACCCGGCCTTCATCAGCGCCTCCGGTGAGGCCAACGAGGGCGACCTCGCCACCTCCATCGGCTACCCGGTCGAGAAGCTCGACACCGCCAAGAAGTTCATCGAGGACTACAAGGCCGAGGGTTACAAGGACCCGTACGCCGCCTACGGTGGCTACTCCTACGACGCCGGCTGGGCCGTCATCCAGGCCGTCAAGGCCGCCGTCGCCGCCAACAGCGGCAAGCTGCCCACCGACGCCCGCGCCAAGGTCGTCGAGGCGCTCGGCAAGGTCTCCTTCGAAGGCGTGACCGGCAAGGTCGCCTTCGACGAGTACGGCGACACCACCAACAAGCAGCTCACGGTCTACAAGGTCGAGGGCGGCAAGTGGGTCGACGTCAAGAGCGACACCTTCAACCAGTAAACCCGTAGTCCCCAGCACCACCCGCACCACCTGAACCAACGCCGCGCGAGGGCGCAAACAGTGCCCTCGCGCGGAGTCTTATCCGACACGCTCATCGGAGGCCCTGCGGTGCACGAACTGCCGCAACAGCTGGCCAACGGCCTGGCCCTCGGTGCTCTCTATGGCCTCATCGCCATCGGGTACACCATGGTCTACGGCATCGTCCAGCTCATCAACTTCGCCCACGGCGAGATCTTCATGATCGGCGGCTTCGGCGCGCTCAGCGCCTACGCCATCCTCCCGACCGGCACCTCCCTGCTGATCGCGATACCCGTCATGATCGTCGGAGGTGCCGCCACCTCCGTCGCCGTGGCCTGCGCAGCCGAACGCTTCGCCTACCGCCCACTGCGCAGCGCCCCCCGGCTCGCACCCCTCATCACCGCAATCGGCCTCTCGATCGCGCTCCAGCAGCTCGTCTGGCAGTTCTACCCGGACGCCAAGAAGGCGGTCAGCTTCCCCGAGTTCAAGGGCGCAGCCTTCAAGATCACCGACAGCCTCGCCATCCAGCGCGCGGACCTCTTCGTCCTCATCCTCGCCCCGCTCTGCATGCTCGCCCTCGGCATCTTCGTCCAGAAGAGCCGCAGCGGCCGCGCCATGCAGGCCACCGCGCAGGACCCGGACACCGCGAAGCTGATGGGCATCAACACCGACCGCATCATCGTCATGGCCTTCGCCATCGGTGCCGCGTTCGCCGCCGTCGCCGCCGTCGCCTACGGCCTCGACAAGGGCCAGATCAACTTCGAGATGGGCTTCATCCTCGGCCTCAAGGCCTTCACCGCAGCCGTCCTCGGCGGCATCGGCAACATCTACGGAGCCATGGTCGGCGGCGTCGTCCTCGGACTCGCCGAAGCCCTCTCGATCGCCTACATCGAAGAGATCCCCGGCATGTCGCAGCTCGGCGGTGGCGCCTGGTCCAACGTCTGGGCCTTCGTACTCCTCATCGTCGTCCTCCTCGTGCGGCCACAAGGCCTGCTCGGTGAGCGCGTCGCGGATCGGGCGTGAGAACCATGACCACCAACACCACCCCGCAGACCGACACGGTGAAGCAGGGCCCCGCGCCCACCACGCTCCTGTACGCGGTCATCGGCGGCAGCCTCCTCACCCTCGTCAGCGCCTTCCTCGCGTGGACGTGGACCGCCGAGTTCCCCGGCGACCTGACCTACTACGGCAGCCCCGCCGGCCTCCAGTACGTCACCCTCGCCGGAGCCGCCCTCACCCTCGCCTACGCGCTCTCCGCGCTCGGCGTCAAGGGCTTCGGCTGGCTCACCCCCGCCGGCTCCCGCAAGGCCATCTGGCTCCTGGCCCTCGGCAACCTCGCCGCCACCTGGTTCACGGTCCTGGCCATCACCGTCGTCCTCGGCGGAGTGATCAACCTCGAACCCGGCGCGTACGTCGCCCTCGTCGGCTCGGTCATCCCGGTCCTCGCCGCGCACAAGCTCCCGGACGACACCCGCAAGGCGGCCCCCGCCAAGCAGCTGCCCTCCTGGGCCGAGATCCTCGTCATCACCGCCGTCTTCGCCATCGGCCTCTTCGTCATCACCTTCGGCATCGACACCGATGACAAGGAACCGCAGCTCTTCGTCGCCTACCTGATCACGGTCGGCTTCGCGGCCCTCGCACTGAACAAGGCCGGCCTCTTCGCCCGCCTCGCCGGCATCACCGCCAAGCACCGCCAGGTCACCCTCATCGGGACCGCGGCCGCGGCGATCGCCTTCCCGTTCATCCAGCAGAGCGGCGACACCTACACGCTCATCGCGGTCAACATCCTGATCTTCGCGACCGTCGCCCTCGGCCTCAACGTCGTCGTCGGCCTCGCCGGCCTCCTCGACCTCGGCTACGTCGCCTTCCTCGGCGTCGGCGCCTACGCCGCGGCCCTGGTCTCCGGAAGCACCGCATCCGCCTTCGGCATCCACCTCCCCTTCTGGGCAGCGGTCATCGTCGGCGCCCTCGCCTCGCTCATCTTCGGCGTGGTCATCGGCGCACCGACCCTCCGCCTGCGCGGCGACTACCTCGCCATCGTCACCCTCGGCTTCGGAGAAATCTTCCGCATCGCCATGGGCAACCTCGACGGCACCTCCGGCCCGGACATCACCAACGGCCCGAACGGCATCCCCAACATCCCCCACCTCGAACTCTTCGGGTGGAACTTCGGGGAGTCCCACGTAGTCGGCGGCATCACCCTCGGTGCCTACGCCAACTACTACTTCCTGATGCTGCTCGTCATGGCCCTGGTCGTCCTGGTCTTCGCCCGCGCCGGCAGCAGCCGCATCGGCCGCGCCTGGGTCGCCATCCGCGAGGACGAGACCGCCGCCGAAGCCATGGGCATCAACGGCTTCAAGGTCAAGCTCATCGCCTTCGCCCTCGGCGCCACCCTCGCCGGTCTCGCCGGCACCGTCCAGGCACACGTCAACAGCACGGTCGTCCCCGAGAACTACGTCTTCGCCGGGCCCGTCCCGCCGAACTCCGCGTTCCTCCTCGCCGCCGTCATCCTCGGCGGAATGGGCACCATCCGCGGCCCCATCCTCGGCGCCGCACTGCTCTTCCTGATCCCGGCGAAGCTGGCCTTCCTCCAGGACTACCAGCTCCTCGCCTTCGGCATCGCCCTCATCCTGCTCATGCGCTTCCGCCCCGAAGGCCTCATCGCCAACAAGCGCGCGCAGCTCGAGTACCACGACGACACCGCTGACCAGGCCCCCACGGACCTGGCCACCGCCAAGGCGGGGGCGTGAACATCATGACGACCACCACGGACACCACCACCAAGACCACGGTTCTCGAAGCCAAGGGCGTCACCATGCGCTTCGGCGGCCTCACCGCCGTCAAAAGCGTCGACCTCCAGGTCAACGCGGGCGAGATCGTCGGACTCATCGGCCCCAACGGCGCCGGCAAGACCACCTTCTTCAACTGCCTCACCGGGCTGTACGTCCCCACCGAGGGATCCGTCAGCTACAAGGGCACGGTCCTGCCTCCCAAGCCCCACAAGGTCACCGAAGCCGGCATCGCCCGCACCTTCCAGAACATCCGGCTCTTCCACAACATGACCGTGCTGGAGAACGTCCTCGTCGGACGCCACACCCGCACGAAGGAAGGCCTCTGGTCCGCCCTCCTGCGCGGCCCCGGCTTCAAGAAGGCCGAAGCCGCCAGCGAAGCGCGCGCCATGGAACTCCTGGAGTTCATCGGGCTGGAGAACAAGGCCCAGCACCTGGCCAAGAACCTCCCCTACGGCGAACAGCGCAAGCTGGAGATCGCCCGCGCCCTCGCCAGCGACCCCGGCCTCATCCTCCTGGACGAGCCCACCGCCGGCATGAACCCGCAGGAAACCCGCGCTGCCGAAGAACTCATCTTCGCCATCCGCGACATGGGCATCGCCGTCCTCGTCATCGAGCACGACATGCGCTTCATCTTCAACCTCTGCGACCGCGTCGCCTGCCTCGTCCAGGGCGAGAAGCTCATCGAGGGCACCGCGGCCGAGGTCCAGGGCGACGAGCGCGTCATCGCCGCCTACCTGGGCGAGCCCTTCGAGGGCGACCCGGGCGCCGCCGAGGACGCCGAGGTCGTGGCGGCGGAAGCCGCCGCGGCTGCCACGTCCGCCGACGCGGAGGCCGAGGCGGAGGCCGACGCTGACGCTGACGCGGAGCCTGAGGCGGACGCCGCCGCTCCGGCCGACGCGGACGCCCCGGCCGACGCGGACAGCACCACCAGCACCACCAGCACGGAAGGAGAGGCCAAGTGACCGCACTGCTCAAGGTCGAGGACCTCAAGGTCGCCTACGGCAAGATCGAAGCCGTCAAGGGAATCTCCTTCGAAGTCAACGAAGGCGAAATCGTCTGCCTCGTCGGCACCAACGGCGCCGGCAAGACGACCACCCTGCGCACCCTCTCCGGGCTCATCAAGCCCAAGAGCGGCAGCATCACCTTCGACGGCCAGCCCCTCGCCGCCGTCCCCGCACACAAGATCGTCTCCCTGGGCCTCGCCCACTCCCCCGAGGGACGGCACATCTTCCCCCGGCTGACGATCGCCGAAAACCTCCAGCTCGGCGCCTTCCTGCGCACCGACAAGGAGGGCATCGAGAAGGACGTCCAGCGCGCCTACGAGATGTTCCCCATCCTGGGCGAACGCCGCAAGCAGGCCGCCGGCACCCTCTCGGGCGGTGAGCAGCAGATGCTCGCCATGGGCCGCGCGCTCATGTCCCAGCCCAAGCTGCTCATGCTGGACGAGCCCTCCATGGGCCTCTCCCCGCTGATGATGCAGAAGATCATGGCGACCATCAAGGAGCTCAAGGCCGCCGGCATGACGATCCTGCTCGTCGAGCAGAACGCCCAGGCGGCGCTCTCGCTCGCCGACCAGGCGCACGTCATGGAGATCGGCAAGGTCGTTCTTTCCGGCACCGGCCGGGACCTCCTCCACAACGAGGACGTCCGCAAGGCCTACCTCGGCGAGGACTGAGCCGTCCTGTACGCGTGAGGCCCGCCTCCCCTCGGGGGGAGGCGGGCCTCACGCATGTTCCGGGAAGGAACTACTTCCCGCTCTCCTTCTTCTTCGCCTCGGCGTCCTCGATGACCACCTCGGCGACCTGCTGCATGGACATGCGGCGGTCCATGGAGGACTTCTGGATCCAGCGGAACGCGGCCGGCTCCGTGAGCCCGTACTGCGTCTGCAGGATGCTCTTCGCCCGGTCCACCAGCTTGCGGGTCTCCAGCCGCAGGGAGAGGTCCGCGACCTCCTTCTCCAGCGCGCGCAGCTCTGCGAAGCGGGAGACGGCCATCTCGATGGCCGGCACCACGTCGCTCTTGCTGAACGGCTTCACGAGGTACGCCATGGCCCCGGCGTCCCGGGCCCGCTCGACGAGGTCGCGCTGCGAGAACGCGGTGAGCATGAGCACGGGGGCGATGGACTCCTCCGCGATCTTCTCGGCGGCGGAGATCCCGTCCAGGACGGGCATCTTCACGTCGAGGATGACGAGGTCGGGCCGGTGCTCACGCGCGAGCTCCACGGCCGTCTGCCCGTCCCCGGCCTCGCCGACGACGGAGTAGCCCTCCTCCTCCAGCATCTCTTTCAGGTCCAGGCGGATGAGCGCCTCGTCCTCGGCGATGACGACGCGGGTCGTCAGCGGCGGAACGTGCGACTGGTCGGCGTCGGGCGTGGGCGTCGACTCGTGCTCGGCGGTCACGGGGGCTCCTCTTTGCGGGGCTCTGCTGCTTGGATGAGCCTACCTAGCTGCAGTGCGCGATGGTCACCCGGTACACTCCGACCAGCGACCTAGCCGGGTTGGCGGAATGGCAGACGCTGATGTCTCAAACACATCTGTCCGAAAGGACGTGCGGGTTCGAATCCCGCACCCGGTACGTGTCCGAAAAGCGGACGTTCACATTCGCGTGAGCGTCCGCTTTTTGCTACACAAGGCGAGCGGCCGTCACAGACAGTGGCGCAATGGAGTTCCACAGCCTCGAGACACGACAGACGGCCCTCTCCTTGTTGCGCGGCGGTACGCGGAACGCGGAAGTGGCCCGGCGCCTGGATATTCCGTTGGGCACCGTCGGCTACTGGAAACACATGGACCGGGCGAAGCGCGGCGAATGTCCGGGAGCCCACAATCCGGATTGCCCGCGCTGTGACGCCGGCCCGCTGGACACCCAGGCGTACGCATACCTGCTCGGGCTCTACCTGGGCGACGGCCACATAAGTCACTACTCGGCCCACCGCGTGCCCAACCTCATGATCACCTGCGATGACAAATGGCCCGGCCTGATGAATTCCGCCGAACAGGCGATGGGCCGGGTCTTCCCGCAAAACCGCGTGTGCCTGGTCCGCAAGGTGGGCTGCCACAACGTCAAGGTCTACTCGAAGCACCTTGAATGCCTGTTCCCGCAGCACGGGCCCGGCAAGAAGCACGAACGCCGGATCGCGCTGGAGGACTGGCAGCAGGAGATCGTCGATGCGCACCCCTGGGAGTTCCTCCGGGGGCTGATCCACTCCGACGGGTGTCGGGTCACCAACTGGACCACTCGCATGGTCGGCGGTGAGCGGAAGCGCTACGAGTACCCGCGGTACTTCTTCACCAACAAGTCGGACGACATCCGGCGGCTGTGCACGGACACGCTCACCAAGGTCGGTGTCCGGTGGACGATCCTGGCCCGGGGCAGCGACCCGTTCAACGTGTCCATCGCCCGACGGAAGTCCGTGGCGCTGATGGACGCGCACATCGGGCCCAAGCACTGAAGCCACCCGACCTAGGCTGCCTCCATGAACGACACGACACATGACATACGGATCAGGCCCGGCGGACCGGAGGACGTGGGGGGCATTCTCCGGATGCTCGACTCCGCCGTGGCCTGGATGAACGCGCGCGGCAATACCGAGCAGTGGGGCACGACGCCGTATTCGCAGCGGCCGGGCGGGGTGGCGCGGGTCGAGCGGTACACGACCGAGAACGTGCCCTACGTCGCGGAGTTGGACGGGGTGCCGGTCGGGGCCCTGGTGCTGGACTCCGGGCCGAGCCCGCAGATGCCGATCGCTCCGGCCGGTGAGCCGGAGCGGTATGTGCGGCTGCTGGTCTCCGACCGGCGGTACGCGGGGCTGGGGATCGGGGCGGCGCTGCTGGACCGTGCCGCGGAGGAGACCCGGCGGGCGGGTGTGGAGTTGTTGCGGGTGGACTGCTGGGCGGGCGGCGGGGGCGAGCTGGTCGCGTTCTACGAGCGCAATGGTTTCGCCCCCACCGAGCGTTTCCTGTCCGAGGACTGGCCGGGTCAGGTGCTGGCCCGGCGCGTCGGCTGACGGACCCGGCCCGGTCTAGGGGAGGTCGCCGTTGCCGCCGAGGTTGGCGACCAGGAGGCGGAGGGTGTCGATGGTGGCGGCGTAGGTGGCGTCGTCGATGCCTTCGCGCATGCGGGCGTGGACCTTGGCGTTGCGGTCGTGGGCGCGGAGGCGGCCCGCTTCGCCGGCTTCGGTGAGGGTGAGGCGGTCGTCGGCTTCGGTGATCCAGCCGCGGGCGGTGAGGTCGGCGTAGAGGGCTTCGAAGTCGGTGCTCTGGTCGTCGAAGGGGGTGAGCTTCGCGGTGAGGGCGGCGCGGGTCCATTCGCCGGGGGTGCCGGCTATGTGGTTGAGGGTCCACCAGTGGGGCTGGGTGAGGTTCTCCTCGGCGAGGGCGGCGCGGAGGCCGCCGATGACCAGTTGGGCCGCTTCGCGGGTCCAGTAGCCGATGGGCTGGGCGGCGAGCTGCTCCTGGGGGTATTCCTTGATCGTCATGTGATGACCGTATGAGCTCAAGCTAGGTTGAGGTCAAGGTCGACAACGAAGAGGGGAACCCGTGATGAGTGAGAAGGCCCGGAAGCTGTTCGAGGCGCTCGATCTGAACGAGGACGGTGAGCTGACCCGGGCAGAGGTGATTTCGGCGCTGCGGTCGAAGGGGCCGACGCTGGCCGCGCGTGGGGATCTGCCGTTCTGGGGCCTCGGGGATGCGGATGCGTCGTCGGCGCTGTTCGATGCGGCTGATGCGAACGGGGACGCGGTGCTGTCCTTCGAGGAGTTCGCGACGGTGGTCGATCGGCGCTTCGGCTGGTAATGCGGGGTGTGGGTGACCGCGTCGGGCCGGTGGAAGCTGCCCGACGCGGTGCGTCTCATGCGTGGGGTGCGGTGGCCGCGGCTGCCGCGGCGGGCGGGTTCAGCGGACCGCGTCGCCGATGTGGTGGATGCGGACGAGGTTGGTGGATCCGCTGACGCCGGGGGGTGAGCCGGCGGTGATGACGACGGTGTCGCCGGGTACGCAGCGGCCGATGCGCAGGAGTTCTTCTTCGACTTGGGCGACCATGGCGTCGGTGGAGTCGACGTGGGGGCCGAGGAAGGTTTCCACGCCCCAGGTGAGGTTGAGCTGGGAGCGGGTGGCGGGGTCGGGGGTGAAGGCGAGGAGGGGGATGGGTGAGCGGTAGCGGGAGAGCCGGCGGACGGTGTCTCCGCTCTGGGTGAAGGCGACGAGGAATTTGGCGTCGAGGAAGTCGCCCATTTCGGCGGCTGCGCGGGCGACGGCTCCGCCTTGGGTGCGGGGCTTGTTGCGGTCGGTGAGGGGCGGCAGGCCCTTGGCGAGGATGTCCTCTTCGGCGGCTTCGACGATGCGGGACATGGTCCGTACGGTTTCGACGGGGTATTTGCCGACGCTGGTTTCGCCGGACAGCATGACGGCGTCGGTGCCGTCGATGACGGCGTTGGCGACGTCGGAGGCCTCGGCGCGGGTGGGCCGGGAGTTCTCGATCATCGAGTCGAGCATCTGGGTCGCGACGATGACGGGTTTGGCGTTGCGCTTGGCGAGCTTGACGGCCCGCTTCTGGACGATGGGGACCTGTTCCAGGGGCATTTCGACGCCGAGGTCGCCGCGGGCGACCATGATGCCGTCGAAGGCGGCGACGATGTCGTCGATGTTCTCGACGGCCTGGGGCTTTTCGATCTTGGCGATGACCGGGAGGCGGCGGTCTTCCTCGTCCATGATGCGGTGGACGTCTTCGATGTCGCGGCCGCTGCGGACGAAGGAGAGGGCGATGACGTCGGCGCCGGTGCGCAGGGCCCAGCGGAGGTCTTCGATGTCCTTCTCGGAGAGGGCGGGGACGGAGACGGCCACGCCGGGGAGGTTGAGGCCCTTGTGGTCGGAGACCATGCCGCCTTCGACGACGCGGGTGTGGACGCGGGGGCCGTCGACGTCGGTGACTTCGAGGGTGACGCGGCCGTCGTCGACGAGGATGCGTTCGCCGGTGGTGACGTCGGTGGCGAGTCCCTTGTAGGTGGTGCCGCAGGTGTGGCGGTCGCCTTCGTGGTCTTCGACGGTGATGGTGAACTCGTCGCCGCGTTCAAGGAGTACGGGTCCTTCGCGGAAGCAGCCGAGGCGGATCTTCGGGCCTTGAAGGTCGGCGAGGATGCCGACACTGCGGCCGGTCTCGTCGGAGGCCTTGCGTACGCGCTGGTAGCGCTCCTCGTGTTCGGCGTAGGTGCCGTGGCTGAGGTTGAAGCGGGCAATGTCCATCCCGGCTTCGACCAGGGCTTTGATCTGGTCGTATGAGTCGGTGGCGGGGCCCAGGGTACATACGATTTTCGCTCGGCGCATGAGGCGAGCGTATTCCCCTACCGGAGAGTAGGTAATCGCTTCCGGGTGTCCACTCAACAACCTTTGAGCAAAAGGTTGTTGACAACTGTTGAATGTGCATGGGGGTGCTCTGATGAGCACCCCCGGGGCGCCTTTTTCGTCGGTTCTTCAGAGCTGCGGAGGGGTCATCGTGAACCGCGCGTTCACCTGGGCGTAGACGGTCTGGCGCTGCGGTTCGAGGTCGAGCGGCGGGGGGCCGGCGTCCTCGGCGGCGCTGAAGGCCATGGTGCGCATTCCGGCGCCTGGGGCGGGGAAGGGGTTGGCGTTTTCGGCGCCGAGGTCGGCGAGTTCGACGAGGGCGGCGAGGCGGGCACCGAGGGCTTCGGCGTATTCGCGGGCGCGCTGGACGGCTTCGAGCACGGCTTGGCGGCGGGCCTGGCCGTGGGCGGGCGAGGTGGGGCGCAGGGCCCACCAGGGGCCGTCGACCTCGGTGAGTTCGAGGTCGGCGAGGCGGGTGGTGAGTTCGCCGAGGGTGGTGAAGTCGCTGAGTTCGGCGGTGATGTGCACGCGGCCGTGGTAGGCACGGATGCGTTCGGCGCGGCCGTGGCGGGTGAGTTCGGGGGTGATGGAGAAGGAGCCCGTTTCGAGTTTTTCGACGGGGTCGCCGTAGCTCTTGATGAGGTCGAGGACGGTGTGGTTGCGGCGGGTGAGGTCTTCGAGGGCGGTGCGGCGGTCGGTGCCGCGGGCGCTGACGGTGATGCCGATGCGGGCGATCTCGGGGTCGACTTCGATGCGGGCTTCGCCGCGGACTGCGACGCGGGGTACTTCGGGGGTGCCGTAGGGCTGGTGCGATGCGTCCTGGGTCATGGATTCACTGTCGCACTGTCGCTCGTGCGGGTGTGGTCATCGGATCGAAACCTGACGGGGGTGTTGCTGCTTGTTACCAGTGGGTCAGAATCTACGCGCGTTGTTCACGCCTCAAAAGGGGAGATGGCATGGCGTTCGACCGCAGGACTTTTCTGGGAACCACGGCCGCGACAGGTGCGGCCGTTGCGTTGGCGGGGGCCACGAGCACCCCGGCCGCCGCACAGCAGCAGGACGTGAAGGGCCCGGTGCCGCGGACGTACGCGTTCACGGTGATGGGTACGACCGACTTGCACGGGAACGTCTTCAACTGGGACTACTTCACGGACAAGGAGTTCGACGACAAGGCGCACAACGACGTCGGCCTGGCGAAGATCTCCACGCTGGTGGACCAGGTGCGGGCGGAGAAGGGGCGGCGCAACACGCTGCTGATCGATGCCGGTGACACGATCCAGGGCACGCAGTTGTCGTACTACTACGCCAAGGTGGACCCGATCACGGCCCGGCGCGGTCCGGTGCACCCGATGGCGCAGGCGATGAACGCGATCGGGTACGACGCGGCGGCGCTGGGGAACCACGAGTTCAATTACGGGATACCGGTGCTGCGCAAGTTCGAGGAGCAGTGCGACTTCCCGTTGCTGGGGGCGAACGCCCTGGATGCGAAGACGCTGCGGCCGGCGTTCCCGCCGTACAGCATGCACCGGCTGCGGACGCCCTGCGGGCGGGACGTGAAGGTGGCGGTGCTGGGGTTGACGAACCCGGGGATCGCGATCTGGGACAAGGCCAATGTGCAGGGCAGGATGACGTTCCCGGGGCTGGAGGAGCAGGCGGCGAAGTACGTGCCGAAGCTCCGTTCGATGGGCGCCGACGTGGTGATCGTGTCGGCGCACTCGGGGTCGAGCGGGACGTCCTCGTACGGGGACCAGCTGCCCCACATCGAGAACGCGGCCGGTCTGGTGGCGGAGCAGGTGCCGGGGATCGACGCGATCCTGGTGGGGCACGCGCACACGGAGATTCCCGAGTACCGGGTGAAGAACAAGGCGACCGGCAAGGACGTGGTGCTGTCGGAGCCGTTGAAGTGGGGGCAGCGGCTGACGCTGTTCGACTTCGAGCTGGTGTGGGAGAAGGGCCGCTGGTCGGTGGCGAAGGTCGCGGCGAAGGTGCTGAACTCGAACGCGGTCGCCGAGGACCCGAAGATCACGCGGCTGCTGTCGGACGAGCACCGCAAGGTCGTGGCGTACGTGAACCAGGTGATCGGTACGTCCACGCAGGCGATGTCCTCGGCCGAGGGGCCGGTCAAGGACGTGGCGATCATCGACCTGATCAACCACGTGCAGGCGGAGACGGTGCGGGCGGCGCTGGCGGGCACGGAATGGGCGGCGCTGCCGGTGCTGTCGCAGGCTTCGTGCTTCTCGCGGACGGCGGCGATCCCGGCGGGGCAGGTGACGATCAGGGACGCGGCGGGTCTGTACCCGTTCGAGAACACGATGGAGGCACGGCTGCTGACGGGTGCGCAGCTGAAGGACTACCTGGAGTACTCGGCGCGGTACTTCGTGCGGACGGCGCCGGGTGATGCGGTGGATCCGGCGAAGCTGACGAACGCCGAGGGCATTCCGGACTACAACTACGACGCGGTGTACGGGCTGGCGTACGACATCGACATCGCGCAGCCGGCGGGTTCGCGGATCACGGGGCTGTCCTTCCAGGGGAAGGCGGTGGATCCGGCGGCGCAGTTCGTGTTCGCGGTGAACAATTACCGGGCCTCGGGGGGCGGGAACTTCCCGCACGTGCCGCAGGCCAGGCAGTTGTGGTCGAACTCGGACGAGATCCGCAACACGATCGTGCAGTGGGTGAAGGCGAAGGGGACGATCGACCCGGCGCAGTTCGCTTCCGTGGACTGGCGGCTGACGCGGGCCGGGGTGCCGGTGTTCTAGTCCGTTCGCGGGCGGTGCGGCCGGGACCTGCTGGGGCGGGGTCCCGGCCGCTGTGCGTGGGGGCGGTCCGCGGCCGTCGGGCGGGGGGTCAGCACTGCCAGAGGAGTGCTGCGCGGCCGCAGGGGGTGCAGGTGTGCGCGTAGGCGCGGCCGGAGCCGAAGTTCATGGCGGTGACGGGGTCGGGGCCTTCCGTCAGTTCGGCGGCGAAGTCCATCGGCCGCGTGCAGGCGGGGCAGTGGGGTGTCTCGTCGTACTGGAGCCAGTCGGGGGTGCCGCCGAGCCGGCCCAGGATCGTCGCGGTGGTGGGTGCCGTGGGGGCGGGTACGGCGGCGCGGACGGCTCCGAGTCCGAGGAGGTCCTGGTCCGCCTCGTCGGGGGCCGGTAGGGGTTCCAGGCCGTCGGCGGGGAGGAGCAGGGCGAGGTTGCCGCCTGCGGTGGGGCTCCATTGTTCGCACTGGCCGGGGCGGTTCGCGCACATGAAGAGGGCCAGCACGCCGGGGGTGGTGGTGTGGCCGGGGAGGTCGCCGAGGAGGATCTGGGCGAGGAACTGCAGGGGTGCGGCGCATGAGGCGCAGGTCGGCCATGCGGTGCCGGCGGGGGCCAGGGGTGTGCCGCCGGTGCGGGTGACCGGGGCGTCCGCGGCGACCGGCCCGCCGTCGAGGAGGAGCGTCGTCATGCCGGGAATGTACGTGCGGGGGTGTGGCG
>NZ_JARAYQ010000069.1:0-35285 GCF_033794505.1 Streptomyces sp. MB09-01
ATCATGCCCCTGACCTGCGCACACGAAAAGCCCCCGATCTGCGCCGTGTGCGCAGGTCAGGGGCATGATCGCTATAGCTACTTCTTCTTGCCCTGGTTCTTGACGGCCTCGATGGCGGCCGCGGCCGCGTCCGGGTCGAGGTAGGTGCCGCCCGGCTTGAGGGGCTTGAAGTCGGCGTCCAGCTCGTAGACGAGCGGGATGCCGGTCGGGATGTTCAGGCCCGTGATGTCGGCGTCCGAGATGCCGTCGAGGTGCTTGACCAGACCGCGCAGGGAGTTGCCGTGCGCGGCGACCAGCACCGTGCGGCCGGCCAGCAGGTCCGGGACGATGCCGTCGTACCAGTACGGCAGCATGCGCTCGACGACGTCCTTGAGGCACTCGGTGCGCGGACGCAGCTCGTTCGGGATCGACGCGTAGCGCGGGTCCTCGGACTGCGAGAACTCCGTACCGTCCTCGAGGACCGGCGGCGGGGTGTCGTACGAGCGGCGCCACAGCATGAACTGCTCCTCGCCGAACTCGGCGAGGGTCTGCGCCTTGTCCTTGCCCTGGAGCGCACCGTAGTGGCGCTCGTTCAGGCGCCAGGAGCGGTGCACCGGGATCCAGTGGCGGTCCGCGGCCTCGAGCGCGAGCTGCGCGGTGCGGATGGCGCGCTTCTGGAGGGAGGTGTGCAGGACATCGGGCAGCAGGCCGGCGTCCTTCAGCAGCTCACCGCCGCGGACCGCCTCCTTCTCGCCCTTCTCGGTGAGGTTGACGTCCACCCAGCCGGTGAACAGGTTCTTCGCGTTCCAGTCGCTCTCGCCGTGGCGGAGGAGGATCAGCTTGTACGGTGCGTCGGCCATGCGTACGAGCCTAATGGACGGGCGGGGGCGCTCGCGCGCGAGGCAGGCTCCCTCCGTTTGACCTCGCACGTCAATCGAGTGGCGCCCGGGGGTCCGCCACTCGTAATGTGCACACTGCTCAAGTGACACTTACGCCTCCGGGGGGATTCCTTATGTCCGCTGTCAGTCTGAGACGGGCTGCCCGGGAGAGCGTCTCGGGTCTGCCCCGCGCGTTCTGGTGGCTCTGGACGAGCACGCTGGTCAACCGGCTCGGCGCCTTCGTCGCGACCTTCATGACCTTGTACCTGACCCTGGACAGGGGCTACTCGGCCTCCTTCGCGGGACTCGTGGTCGCCCTCCACGGGCTCGGCGGCGTGGTCTCCTCGCTCGTCGCGGGCGTGATGACCGACCGGCTGGGGCGGCGCCCCACGCTGCTGGCGGCCCAGGCCTCGACCGCCTTCTCGGTGGCGCTGCTCGGCTTCATGGAGCACCCGGCGGCCATCGCCGCGGTGGCCATGCTCGTCGGCATGACCTCGAACGCGTCCCGGCCGGCGGTCGCGGCGATGATGGCGGACATCGTCCGCCCGGAGGACCGCGTACGGGCCTTCGCGCTCAATTACTGGGCCATCAACCTCGGCTTCGCCGTCAGCGCCACGGCGGCCGGAGTGATCGCGGAGTACAGCTACCTGGCCGGCTTCCTGGGCGAAGCGGCGCTGACGCTGACGTGCGCGGTGCTCGTGTACGTGAAGCTGCCCGAGTCCCGGCCCGAAGGCGGGCCCGGCTCGCCCGCCTCCGCCGGCAAGGCGGCCGCGGCCGGGACCACGACCGGGGCGGAGCCGGCGATCGGGCTCGGGAGCGTGCTGCGGGACGGGCGGTTCATGAGCGTGGTCGGGCTGTCGTTCCTGATCTCGCTGATCTTCACGCAGGGCTCGGTCGGCCTGCCGGTCGCGATGGGGGCCGCCGGGTTCTCGCCGGGGGACTACGGTCTGGTCGTCGCCGTCAACGGGCTGCTGATCGTGCTGCTGCAGATACCGGTCACGGCGTTCATCGAGCGCCGCGACCCGCAGAAGCTGCTGGTGGTCTCGGCCCTGCTGGCCGGGTACGGGTTCGCGCTGACGGCCTTCGCCGGGCCGGTGTGGGCGTACGCGCTCACGGTGTGCGTGTGGACGCTGGCGGAGATCGTGAACTCGCCGACCCAGATGGGCCTGGTCGTGCGGCTCTCGCCGGTGCACGGGCGCGGCCGCTACCAGGGCGTCTACAACCTGTCCTGGGCGGTGGCCTCGCTGGTGGCGCCGCTGATGGCGGGCTTCGTGATCGACCGGTACGGGGCGGACTGGCTCTGGGGGGCCACGGGTGTGCTGGGGACGGTGGCGGCCGCGGGGTACTGGCTCCTGATGCGGAACCTCTCCGAGGGGGATGCGGGTACGGGCGCGGCCGTGGCCGTGGGCGGTGGTGCTCCCGCACCGAGGTCCAAGCCGCTGCCGGCCGACGCCGAGGCATGAGGCGGCCGGTGCCGGGGCTCCGGCCCCTCCCCCAGACTCCACCCCGGGGGACCCCCACGCCCTCGAACGTCGGCGGGGCTGGAATACAGCTAGGACGGCTGTGTCAGGTGTTTGAAGGCGTCCAGGTTGAAGGTCGGTTCGCCGCGGGAGACACGCCATTCGTACTCGCGGCGGATCGCGCTCGCGAAGCCCAGCTCCAGCAGGGTGTTGAAGGAGCCGTCGGCCGCCTCGAGGACCGTGCCGAGGAGGCGGTCCAGTTCCTCGGCGGTGACGACCGACAGCGGGAGCCTGGCCGTCAGGTAGATGTCGCCGAGGCGGTCCACCGCGTACGCCATCCCGAACAGCTTGAGGTTGCGCTCCAGCAGCCAGCGGTGGACGCCCGCCTCGTTCTCGTCGGGGTGGCGGATCACGAAGGCGTTGACCGACAGCGAGTGCCGGCCGACCCGCAGCGAGCAGGTGGTGCTCAGTTTGCGGGTGCCGGGGAGCTGGACGACGTAGGAGCCCGGCTCGGGGCTCTCCCAGCTCAGTTCGGCGCCGTCGAGCGCGCTTTCGATGATCCCGGCGGTGTCAGCGTCAGCCATGGTGGGAGCGTACGCGACGGCGGTGATCATGCATGGCTGCCGTGTAGACGTCGGCCGTGCCGCTCGCCGCGGTGTCCCAGCCGAAGAACTGCGCGTGCCGCGCCGCGTCGGCGCCCATCCGGTCCGCGAGCCCGGGATCGTCCACGAAGCGCCGCAGCTCCCGCGCGTAGTCCACCGGGTCGTGCCCGGGTACGAGGATCCCCGTGACGCCGTCGTTGACGGCGACGGGCAGTCCGCCGACCTCGGCGGCGAGCACCGGTGTGCCGGCGGCCTGGGCCTCTATCGCGACGAGCCCGAACGACTCGCTGTACGAGGGCATGACCAGCACCGACGCCGCCCGGAACCAGTCCGCGAGCCCGTCCTGCGCCACCGGCGGGTGGAAGTGCACGAGGTCGGCGATGCCGAGCTTCGCGGCGAGCTTCTGCAGGCCCTCGGGCTTGGCGAGGCCGCTGCCGCTGGGGCCGCCGACGACGGGCACGAAGAGGCGGCGGCGCAGCGAGGGGTCCCGGTCGACGAGGACGGCGACGGCCCGCAGCAGGATGTCGGGGGCCTTCAGCGGCTGGATCCGCCCGGCGAAGAGCGGGATGACGGCGTCCTGCGGCAGACCGAGGCGGGCCCGGGCCGCGGCCCGGCCGTCGCCGACCGTGAAGCGCTCGAGGTTCACGCCGGGGTGGACGACGGCCACCTTGCCCGGGTCGGCCTCGTAGTGCCGGACGAGCTCGTCGGCCTCCTCGGCGGTGTTCGCGATGAGCCGGTCGGCGGCGGCCACGATTTGGGTCTCGCCGATGACGCGGGCGGCCGGTTCGGGGGTGTCGCCCTCCGCCAGCGCCGCGTTCTTGACCTTGGCCATGGTGTGCATGGCGTGGACGAGGGGCACGCCCCAGCGTTCGGCGGCGAGCCAGCCCACGTGGCCGGAGAGCCAGTAGTGGGAGTGGACCAGGTCGTAGTAGCCGGGGCGGTGGCCGGCCCAGGCCTGCATCACGCCGTGGGTGAAGGCGCACAGCTGGGCCGGGAGCTCCTCCTTGGCGAGACCTTCGTACGGGCCCGCGTCCACGTGCCGCACGAGCACTCCGGGGGCCAGCTCGACCACGGGCGGCAGCCCGCCGGTGGTGGCCCGGGTGAATATCTCGACCTCGATGTTGATCGCGGCAAGCCGCTTGGCCAGCTCCACGATGTAGACGTTCATCCCGCCGGCGTCGCCGGTACCGGGCTGGTGCAGCGGCGAGGTGTGCACGCTGAGCATGGCCACGCGGCGCGGCTTGCGGTGGTGGCCCACGGCCGGCAGGCGCAGGCGCGGCGGGTCGTGACGGGTGGCGCGGGCGGCGGCGAGACGGCCACTGAGGCTGCCGCCGAGGCGGGACACGTACTGGCTCAAGGGAGCAGTTCCTCTCGGCTCGGACGGTGCGCGCACAAAACGCTCGGACGGCGGGGCGGACGGACGGCGGGGCGGACGGCGTGACTGGATGGCATGCCGACGAGGGCGCGGGAGGCGCCTTGCAAGGAGTGCAACCCGGATGGCGGTCCCCCGCATTCCGGGGTCTCCGGTTTTCCTTGCGGTTTCCCCGATTTTCTCGGGGCACCGCCGGGTTTTCATGCGGCGCGGGCACTCCGCTTACCCTCGGCTCATGACCTCCCGCACCACCCCGCCCACCAGCCGCGCGCCCGGTCGCGCCCCTGGCCGCCCCGTGGGCTCGGTGACGCGCGGGACGACGAATCCGAACCGGTTGCGCCGGATGGACCGCTGGATCGCGGCCGCGCACGGGCCCGCGCTGCGGCGAGCGGAGGTGCCGGTCGCGGTCGACCTCGGCTACGGGGCCGCGCCGTGGACGGCGGTCGAGCTGCTGGCGCGGCTGCGGGAGGCGGCGCCGCGGGTGCGGGTGGTCGGCATCGAGATCGAGCCGGCGCGGGTGGCGGGGGCGAAGCCGTACGAGCGGGAGGGGCTGAGCTTCCGGCACGGCGGCTTCGAGGTTCCGCTGGACGGCGGGGCGCGCCCGGCGCTGATCCGCGCGGCGAACGTATTGCGCCAGTACGACGAGGAGCAGGTCGCGGAGGTGTGGGCGCGGCTGTGCGCGCGGCTGGCCCCGGACGGACTGCTGGTGGAGGGGACCTGCGACGAGATCGGGCGGCGGCACGTGTGGGTGGCGCTGGGCCCGGAGGGGCCGCGCACGGTGACGTTCGCGACCCGGCTGGGCTCCCTGGAGCGCCCCTCGGACCTGGCGGAGCGGCTGCCGAAGGCGCTGATCCACCGGAACGTGCCGGGCGAGCCGGTGCACGCGTTCCTGCGCGACTTCGACCGGGCGTGGGCGGCGGCGGCCCCGTACGCCTCCTACGGAGCGCGGCAGCGCTGGATCCGCACGGCGCGGGCGCTGGCCGTCGATTGGCCGCTGGCGGACGGGCCGGGGCGGTGGCGGCAGGGGGAACTGACGCTGCGCTGGGAGGCGTTGCGCCCGGTGGGGTGAATGCGGTCCGGTGGGGAACCGAGGGTGCGGGCAGGCCGTTGATCCGTGAGGGGCAGGACACGGCGTCCGTTGGGGCGGACAAGATCGGAAAGGCATCCACAAGGGTGTCGGAATTCACCGACTCGTGGCACCATCCCGATGGCAGTGGGAAGTTACTGATGAATAGTCAGATCTGATACGAGGTCTGACCCGGGTGCCTGGGGGGACCATGGGGGCCGTAAGGCGACGACGTGGCGCAAGCTCGCTCGTGCTGCTGTGCGCGTTGGCGATAGTGACCGCGCCGGGTCTCGCGACGGGCACGGCGTACGCGGCCCCGGCCGCGCCCGCCACACCGGCCGCGCCCACTGCGCCCGCCTCTCCCGGGAATCCCGCCGCTCCGATGCCCGGGCCGGGCGGGAAGTCCCTCGAGCAGGTCCGCAAGGACATCGAGGAGCTCTACCGGCAGGCGGGCACCGCCACGGACGCCTACAACCTCGCCGAGGCCGAGACCAAGACCCAGTCGGAGAAGATCGTCGAGATCGCCAACCTGGTCGTCGCCGGCCAGGAGCGCATCACCACCCTCAAGAGCCGTGCGGGCGCGGCCGCCCGCGCCCAGTACCGCTCGGGCGGGCTGCCGCCGGGCGCGCAACTGGCGCTGAGCGACAGCCCGGACCAGTTCCTCGACGGGGCGGGCCGGCTGCGGCAGGGCGAGAAGGCCACCTCGGACCTCCTCTCCGAACTGGGCCGGACCCAGAGCGACTTGCAGCGCTATGCCCAGGAGGCGAGTGACCGCTGGAAGACGCTGGAGGCCAACCGGGTCAAGCAGGAGGACTCGAAGAAGCAGATCGAGGAGAAGATCAAGGCGGCGGAGGAGCTGGAGAGCAAGCTCGAGGCCGAGGAGAAGGCCCGGCTGATCCAGCTGGAGCAGGAAGCCCAGTACAAGGCGCAGTCGGCGTGGCTGTCGACGGGCGCGATGAAGGACGTCAACGGCAAGGCGACGGACGCCGGCAAGCGGGCCGTGCAGTTCGCCACGGCGCAGATAGGCAAGCCGTACCGCTGGGGCGCCGTGGGCCCGGGCTCGTTCGACTGCTCCGGGCTGACCTCGCAGGCATGGCTGGCGGCGGGCCGTGGCATCCCGCGCACCTCGCAGGAACAGCTGCGGCTGCTCCCGAAGGTCGCGCTCAAGGACATGCGCCCCGGCGATCTGATCATCTACTTCGACGACGCGAGCCACGTCGGCATGTACGTGGGCGACGGCGCGATGGTCCACGCCCCGCGCCCCGGTCGCAACGTGACGATGGCGGGCGCGGGCTCGATGCCGATCAAGGCCGTGGTCCGCCCCGACGCGTAGCCCCTCGCGGGGGCCGAACGGTACTCCCCGGCCCAGGCCCCGAGGCCCGGGTCCAGGCCCGAGGCCCGGGTCCAGGACCGGTGCGGGTCCGGACGTGCGGCACAGCGCAAGGTACGGGTCTCCGCCCCCCGGGGGGCGGAGGGGCGGCGCCGAGGGCATCCGCCGGGCCGGGCCCTGCCCGCTGCGGGCACCCGTCGGCCGGGGGAGGCAACCAAGGGGGTGTGTCGGACGTCTCGCTAGGCGGGACGGATTGCGACCCCCGCCGTGACCTTTGTCATCCAGTGAGGACGTTTTTCCCCCGCGATAACGGCATATGCCGGAGGCCCCGACGAAGAACGGCATTCCGCTCGCCGGGCCGGGACCGCTAGGGTCTGCCGGACGAGCGCACCCTCGGGGGGAGGGAAGGAACCGGAGACGATGTCCGTACCCGTACCGCGGCAGAGGGACACCCCGGCCCCGGAGGGCGGTCAGGCCGTTCTGCACACCGCCTCACCACCCGCCGCCACCGCAACCGCCACGGCCGTCGCGCAAGCGACTCCGCAGGCGACCCCGCAAGCGACCCCTCACACGATCCCGCTGACCCTCCTGGTCATCGAGGACGACCCGGCCGGCGGTCTCACCGTCCCCGAGATCCTCGACGCAGACGGCCACCGCATCCGGCTCCGCACCGCCCGCAACCTCACCGAGGCCGAGCGGCTGCTCACCCCCGACGTGCACTGCATCCTCCTCGACCTGTCCCTCCCGGACGCCAGCGCCCGCATGCCGGGAGCACCCGGAGCCGCCGGCGCCGCCACGGCCACCGCCGTGGACCAGCTGGCCGCCCTCCGCCAGGTGCTGCGCATCGCGCCCCGGCACGCCGTCCTCGTCCTCACCGGCGAGGACGACGCCGAGCGCGCCGCCGAGGCCGTCCGCGTCGGCGCCCAGGACTTCCTCTTCCGGGACGAGCTGGACGGCCGGCTGCTGAGCCGCGCCATCCGCTACGCCGTGGAGAGAAAACGGGCCGACATCGCCCAGTACAAGCTTGCAGAATCGAAACTGCGCGCCCAGGAGAACGCCCGCCTCGAACGCGGCCTGCTCCCCACACCGCTCCTGGAGGGCTCCGACCTCCGCTTCGCCGCCCGCTATCGCCCCGGCCGCAGCCGGGCCCTCCTCGGCGGCGACTTCTACGACACCGTCCGCACCCCCGACGGCACCGTCCACGCCATGATCGGCGACGTCTGCGGCCACGGCCCCGACGAAGCCGCCCTCGGCGTCGAGCTCCGCATCGCCTGGCGCGCCCTGACGCTGGCCGGCCTGTGCGGTGACGACCTGCTGTCCACCCTCCAGGAGGTCCTGGAGGTGGAGCGCCCGAACGAGGAGATCTTCGCGACGCTGTGCACGGTCGACATCGCCCCGGACGGCCGCCGCGCGGGCCTGTGCCTGGCCGGCCATCCGGCCCCGCTGATCTCCCGACCGGGCCGCCGCGCGCGACTGCTCCCGTACGAGAACAGCGGCCCGGCCCTCGGCCTGCTGCCCAGGGCCCGCTGGCCCCGCCGCCAGGTCGAGCTCGGCGGCAGCTGGAGCCTGATGCTCTACACCGACGGCCTCATCGAGGGCAGGATCGGCGAGGGCAAGGAGCGGCTGGGCCAGGACGGCATGGTCGAGATGATCAACCGCCACCTGGACCGCGGGCTGAGCGGCGAAGGCCTGCTGGAGGCCTCCGTCACCGAGGCCCGCCGCCTCAACGGCGGCGAGCTCACCGACGACGTGGCCGTGGTCCTGCTCTCCCGCACCGAGGGCTGACCGCCGGCCGGGAAGCCCGACGGACCGGGCAGGGAACCCGGCGGGCGTAGGGAACCCGGCGGGCGCACGGAGCCCTGCGGGCCGGGCAGGGAACCCGGCGCACCGGGCAGGGGCTAGCGCCCGCCGTTGTAGGGCCCGTACGGGCCGTCGCTGCTGCTGCCGCCGCGCCGGCCACCGCTACCGCCGCCCGAGACCTGCTTGAGGGCGGGGCGTACGTCGACGAAGAACACGATGGTCGCGACGAGACCGGCGATCTGCAGGAAGAGCATCCCCAGGAACACGTCCACCACGACGGTGATGCCGAGGATGACCAGCCAGAAGGTCTTGGTCTGCTTGTCGGCCGCCCGGTACGCGTCCTCGCGCGCGAGCAGCGCGAACACGAAGGCCGCGACGGCGAGCAGCAGCATGGCGTACCCGAACAGCGGGAGCACGCCCCGATCGAACCCGTCCATCAACATCGCTTCGACCGCCTTCTCATGCTTCTGCTTCGCACTTCCGATGCCGCCCGACTCCACGCTACCGGCACGGGCGCCCTCACGAACGTCAACGGGCCGGGCCCCTGAAGGGTGCCCGGCCCGTTGACGCTCATGCCGTTCCGGTTCAGCTCGCGTCGTCCGCCGTGACGGCGGCCTTCTTCGCCGAGGTCCTGCGCGCGGCGGACTTCTTCGCGGCCGGCTTCTCCTCGCCGGCGGCCTCGGCCGCGGGCTCAGAGCCGGCAGCCGGCACGGCAGCCGGCTCCGGCTCCGGCTCGACGGCCACGGCGATGTCGACGATCTCCTCGGAGAATTCGCCCCGCCAGGTCCGCACGGCCTGCTCGCCGTGCTCGGCGACCTTGTCGTACGTCTCCTTGGCGCGCACCGCGTACTCCGCGGCCACGCCGACGCCGCGCAGCGCCAGGTCCTGGGCGGTCTCCCCGAGCTTCTTCGGGTCGATGGCGCCGAACACCTCGGCGACCTTGGCGGTGAGCGCCTCCTGCACGGCCTTCGGGTCCGTGTTCTTCACGGCCTCGATGCGCGCGGGAGCCTCGGCACGCAGCTGCTCGATCAGCTCGGGAACCTTCTTGGCCTGCTGCACGGCGAGGTCGGCCGTGCCGGCGGCGAAGTAGAGGGGGGTGGGGTCGGTGAGGGTCTTCTTCAGGTCATCGGCGATGGCCATGTGCTGGTCCTCCCGGATCAACTTCGGTTCGTCTTCGACGGCATCTCGTCGGCGGGTGCGGCGGGTGCGGCAGGCGCATCGAGCGCGTTCTCCTTGCGGAACGACTCGTAGATCTGGAGCAGCACCTGCTTCTGCCGCTCGTTGATGGTCGGGTCGGCGAGGATGACGGCTCGCGTCTCCACCTCGTCCGGGTCCCGCTCATCCAGGATCCCGGCCTGCACGTACAGCGTCTCCGCGGAGATCCGCAGCGCCTTGGCCAGCTGCTGCAGGATGTCCGCGCTCGGCTTGCGCAGCCCGCGCTCGATCTGGCTCAGGTACGGATTCGACACCCCCGCCGCCTCGGCCAGTTGCCGCAGCGAAAGCTGGGCCTGCCGACGCTGCTCACGGAGGTACTCGCCGAGGTTTCCGACGTTGAGCGATGCCATGCTCCGATCCTGCCGCACCTTGCTAACTTTTGCAAGCAAGGCGCTTGCAACAGCTCCCACCCCGCGCGCAGTCACGGCCGTGGGAGCCCGGCGCCGGGGCTCGGGGTCAGGCCGTGCCGATCACCACCGTCGCGTACAGCTCCTCCGAGGTGACCGCCCGGACCGCGAGGCCCGCCGACGCCAGGGCCGAGGCCGTCGACGGGGACTGGCGGGCGCTCGTCTCGATCAGCAGGTGGCCCCCCGCGGCCAGCCACGGCACGGCGCCCTCCGCGACCCGGCGGTGGATGTCGAGGCCGTCGGCTCCGCCGTCCAGCGAGACCAGCGGCTCGTGGTCCCGCGCCTCCGACGGCATCAGGCCGATCTCCTCCGTCGGCACGTACGGGGCGTTGACCACCAGCACGTCCACCCGGCCCTTCAGCGACTCCGGCAGCGCGGCGTACAGATCGCCCTCCCACACCCGGCCGTCGTACGGGGCCACGTTGCGCCGCGCGTACTCCAGCGCCGCCGGGTCGATGTCCGCCACGTGCAGCTCCACACCGCCCGGCATCTGGGCTGCCACCGCCGCGCCCAGGGCGCCGACCCCGCAGCACAGGTCCAGTACCACCGCACCGGGCCGGGCCAGCGCCACCGCCTCCTGCACCAGGAACTCGGTGCGCCGGCGCGGCACGAAGGCCCCCGCGCCCACTTCCATGCGCAGACCGCAGAACTCCGCCCAGCCCACCACGTGTTCCAGCGGCTCACCGCCCACCCGGCGGGCCAGCAGCTCCGCCAGGTGGCCGTCGTCCCGGGCGGCGCCGGTCAGCAGCTCCGCCTCCTCCTCCGCGAAGACACAGCCGGCCGCACGCAGGGACTCCACAAGTGACGTCAAAAACCTCAGTCCTCAGATTTCCAAGACGGTGACCTCGATGCGCTCCGGCCGGGCCGGATCCGCAAGGACGTCCATTGCGACAATACGGTCGTCATCGACCACGAACCCCCTGACCGCAACGGCCTTGCCTCCCGGCGGGATCGTGCCGACGCCCCGCGATGGTGACCAGAGGAGAAGAGAACGGCGAAGGGGAGGGTCAACGGGACGGGACGGATCAGAAGATGTCCGGGCACCACGGCCGGCGGGCCGTACGGAACACCGCGTCCGCCAGCGCGACCGCCCCCGGCCGCTCCTCCGCCACCCGCCCGAGCGCGGCCAGCCGCGCCGCGGACTCGTCGCCGAGGTACAGGCAGCTCAGCGCGGACACGTCCAGCCGCAGGTCAGCCACCTCCCCGGTCCGCTCGCACGCGCCGGTGCCCGCGTCCAGCCGGTAGCGGCCGGCCGCCGGTCCCGTCTCGTCGGTGACCTCCAGTACGAGCACCCCGGGCGCCTCGTACGTCCGCGCACGCAGCGCCCGTACGACGTCCAGCACGCGCACCCACAGGAAGTCCGCACTGGTGACGATCCGGGCCGCGCGGGGGTCGGGCAGCAGCTGCGGGACGAGGTCGTCGGGGGCCCGGTAGCCGGTGCGGACCTTCAGCACCCAGTCGATCGAGCACAGGAACTGCCACAGCGCCCGCTCCGCCTGCGGGGTGGCGGCCAGCAGATCGTGGACCTGCACGGTGTTCTGCGGGACCTTCGCGTCCGTCCAGTGGTCGTCGGCCCGGTACGCGACCAGCCCGGCCACCTCGCCCGCCGCGGAGCGGTACACCGCGAAGAACTTCTCCTTGTACGGGCGGTACGACATCTCCTCCAGGCCGGTCGTCACGTTCCACCAGCGCTCGTTCCGGCTCACCATGCCGGGCGTGCGCGCCCGCATCCGCTCGTGCAGCTCCGGGCCGACCTGCCGGACCTCGGCCTCGTCCACCAGGTCGATCCGCCCGCCGAACGCGGGCGCCGCCAGCCGCCGGTCCAGTCCGGTGCGCGGTACGTCGATCTCCCATTCCGAGAGGGAGGTGGCGGGCCCGAACCCGTACCGCCCGTAGATCGGGTACTCGGCGGCGATCAGCGTCGCCAGCACGTCTCCGCGCGCCCCGGCCCCGGCGAACTCCGCGGCCATCATCCGGGTCAGCACGCCCTGGCGGCGGTGGGTGGGCAGCACGCCGACGCTGGAGACCGCGGAGGACGGGACGGCCGCCCCGCCGGGCACGGTCAGCTCCTGCGCGAAGGAGCGGAAGGCCGCCACGCAACGGCCGGTGTCGGAGTCGAACGCGGCCTGGAACCTGGCCAGGTCGCTGTACTTGGCCCACCGGGCCACGTCGGAGTCGGTCACCTTCGACGCGGTCAGGAACCCGGTGCTCACGGTGCGCAGCCAGTCGGGGAGTTCGGATTCGGCGATCGGCCGGACGTCAGCACTCATAGCGGCCACGCTAATCGCCCGACCGGCGCCAGTCGCCCGAATTTCCTACGCCAGCAGGTCGTCCACCTGCGCCTCTCCCTCCCGGTAGCGCCGGGTGATCTCCGCAATGCAGTCGTCCACCGTCCGCTGGAGCTGCAGGCGGCGCCGCGAGACCTGCTGTTCGTACCGCACCAGCCGCCCCATCCCGTCGTGCAGTTCGCCGTCCGTGCGGGCGCCCAGGTCCGAGAGCTCCACGTCGGCCAGCATCTCCGCCGCCAGCAGCCGGTACTCCTCGCTGTGCGGGGTGCCGAGCGTGACGTGCCGGGCGGAGGCGCTGCGGCTGGAGGGGGCGTCGGCGAGGATCACCGAGAGCCGGTCCACCACGGGCGCCTCGGGGTCGGTCCGGCGGGCGAGCTCGGGGTCGCTGCGCCGGGCGAGCTCGGCGCGCAGGATGTCGATGCGGCCCTGGAGCAGTCTGCGCACATAGCTCAGATCGGCCTCGTCGCGCTGCGCGTCGCGGCGCAGCGCGCGCAGTTCCGGCAGCCCGAGCGCGGTGGTCCCCTGCGTCTCGGCCGTGCGCTGCGCGGGCGGTCGTACCGCGGCAGCTGCGATGGAAGCGGGTGATGCAGGTACGGAGGTACCAGAAGTATTCATACGAACGAGTCCGTCCCCTCGACCGGTGCGGCGCACCCGCACCGCCTGCGTGCATCGTGCCACTCTCCGTGGCCCCGATGCAGTCCCACTCCACCCGATCGGCCCCGGACGGGTGCACGGCTGGTACACAGGTGGTATGCGAGCTGTGGTGCAGAGGGTGGACGGCGCGAGCGTCGTCGTGGGCGGCGAGACCGTGGGCGAGATCGTCGGCGAGGGGCTGTGCGTGCTGGTGGGGGTGACGCACGACGACACGCCCGAGAAGGCGGCGGTGCTGGCCCGCAAGCTGTGGTCGGTGCGGATCCTGGAGGCGGAGAAGTCCTGCAGCGACGTGAACGCGCCGCTGCTGGTGATCTCCCAGTTCACGCTCTACGGCGACGCCCGCAAGGGCCGCCGCCCCACGTGGAACGCGGCCGCGCCGGGGCCGGTGGCCGAGCCGCTGGTCGACGAGGTAGTGGCGCAGCTGCGCGCGCTGGGCGCGACGGTGGAGACGGGCCGGTTCGGCGCGGACATGCGGGTCTCGCTGACCAACCACGGCCCGTTCACCATCGTCATCGACGTCTGACCCCTCGGGCGTCCCCAGGGCCCCTCAGGGGGCCACGACGACCTCCTGTGCGGCGGCCGTCTTCCCGGCCAGCAGCGGAGCGTCGACCGGCACGTTCCGCTTGACCAGCGCGAGCGCGATCGGGCCCAGCTCGTGGTGGCGGACGGCGGTGGTCACGAAGCCCAGCTGGCGGCCCTCCTCCCCGTCCGCGGCGAGCCGGACCGGCGCGCCGTGGGCCGGGAGCAGCACCTCCGAGCCGTCCAGGTGGAGGAAGACCAGGCGGCGCGGGGGCTTGCCCAGGTTGTGGACGCGGGCCACCGTCTCCTGCCCGCGGTAGCAGCCCTTCTGCAGGTGCACGGCGGTGCCGATCCAGCCCAGCTCGTGCGGGATGGTCCGGTGGTCGGTCTCCAGGCCGAGCCGCGGCCGGTGCGCCTCGACGCGCAGGGCCTCGTAGGCGAGGAGGCCCGCGGCCGGGCCGTGCGAGGCGGCGAAGGCCTCCAGCTCGGCGCGGGGCAGGAAGACGTCGCGGCCGTGCGCGGTCTCCCGTACGACGTGCTCCTTGGCGACCTCGGCGATGGAGCCGGCCGGCAGGTGCACGACCGCGAACTCCTCGGTGCGGTCGGCGACTTCGACGCGGTAGAAGAACTTCATGGACTCCAGGTAGGCGATCAGCCCGCCCTGGGTGCCCGGCTCCACGTGCGCCCACGTGGTCTCGCCGTCGTCGACGAGGTAGAGCGCGTGCTCGATGTGGCCGTTCGCGGAGAGGATCAGCGCCTCGGTGGCCTGCCCGGCCGGCAGCCCGGTCACGTGCTGGGTGAGCAGCAGGTGCAGCCAGCTCAGCCGCTCCGGCCCGGTGACGGTGACGACCCCGCGGTGCGAGAGGTCGACGAAGCCGCGCCCGTCCGCGAGGGCGCGCTGTTCGCCGTACAGCTCGCCGTAGTGGGCGGCGACGCCCTCGTCGCGGCCTTCGGCCTGCACGGCGCCGGGGAGATGGAGCAAGGGGCTGCTGGTCATGGGACCAAGCGTACGACCCGGCTACGCCTGGGCGGCACGCTGTCGGGCCGCGCACTTCTTGCACAGGCCGAAGATCGCGAAGTGCTTCATGTCGGTCTCGAAACCGAAGGTGGTACGGAGCTTCGCCGTGAACTCGGCGGCGATGTCCACGTCCGCCTCGATGACGTCGCCGCAGTCGCGGCAGACCAGGTGGATGTGGTGGTGCCGGTCGGCGAGGTGGTAGGTGGGGGCCCCGTGCCCGAGGTGGGCGTGCGAGACCAGCTTGAGCTCCTCCAGGAGCTCGAGGGTCCGGTAGACCGTGGAGATGTTGACCCCGGAGGCCGTCTTGCGCACCTCCACGAGGATCTCGTCCGGAGTCGCATGCTCCAGGGCGTCGACCGCTTCCAGCACGAGCTGGCGCTGCGGCGTCAGCCGGTATCCGCGCTGCCGCAGGTCGCTCTTCCAGTCGAGGCCTGGGGTTCCATCGGTGCTCTCGGTGCTCACCACTCCGCCAGTGTATGTGTGCGAAGGGGACCGCGGTCGAGCCCGCGGTCCCCTTTCGTGCACAGCCTGTGGACGCTGCGCTCAGCGGAAGAAGGCGATGCCGTCGTCCGGCATGTCGGGGAGGTTGCGCGCCATCTCGGCGACCTCCTCGGGCGTGACGACCTTCTTCAGCTGGGCCGACATGTACGGGCGCAGCTCGACGTCGGGGGTGGCCTTCTCGCCGACCCACATGAGGTCGCTCTTCACGTAGCCGTAGAGCCGCTTGCCGCCGCTGTACGGGCCGGAGGCCGCGGTGCGGGCGACGGCGTCGGTGACCAGGTCGATCTGCGGCTTCTGGTCGGCGAGCTCGCCGTACCAGACCTCGACGACGCCCTGGTCGCGGACCATGACGATCTCGACCTTGCGGTCCTTGTCGATGCGCCAGTAACCGGACTCGGACTCCAGCGGCCGCACCTTGTTGCCCTCGGCGTCGAGGACCCAGGTGTGGGAGGTGTACTCCAGGAAGTCCCGGCCGTCGTGGCTGAAGACGACCTCCTGGCCGAAGTTGCACTTCTCCTCACCGGGGAAGTCGAAGACTCCCGCACCCTCCCAGTTGCCGAGGAGGAAGGCGAGGGGGACGAGACCCGGGTTCAGGTCGGACGGGATCTGGATCATGAATGGCTGCTCAGGCGATCTGTGGGAGGGGTTCCGGGGCGGTCTGCCGAGCCGATGCTCAGCGCTGACCCTGGTACAGCTTCTTGACGGCCAGGCCGGTGAAGGCCATGACGCCGACGCAGACCAGGACCAGCAGGGAGGTGAAGACTGCCTCAAGCACGGGGTGCTCCTCGGAATCGTTTCGGGGCTGTACGGGGCCGGTCCCCAAGCCTACTGGCCCGGGGACCGGCGCACGGTGTGAGGTGGGCCGTACCGGTCGCCACCGGTGGTCGGCCCGGCCGTCAGCTCAGCAGTTGGCTCTGCAGGATCACCGTCTGGTGGAAGGGGACGGCGGCCACCTCGCCCTTGCGGGTCTGGAGCACGACGGCCAGGATGTCACCCCCCTGGAGGCAGCCGACCTTGGTCTGCTCGTCGCCCAGGACGGGCTTCGCCTCCTGGTAGATGCTGATGTCGCTGTTGTCGAAGACGGCCGCGCCCGGGAAGTCCAGCGCGAGGCCCGAGCTGCTCTGCGTGTTCTTGGCCTTGTTCCAGGCCTCGTCCAGCTCCAGGGCCGACACGTTGTTCAGCCGCGCGTTGGCGTCGCACCCCTTGAAGAGGTCCGCGAAGTCCGACGCGTGGAAGCGCAGCAGGTAGACGCGCGTGCTCGTGCCGTCCGGCATCGTCCAGCCCCGGCCGACGATCTGCCGCAGCCCGTCCCATTCGAGGGACTCCTTCAGCTTCGCGCGGGCGTCGGGCGCGTACTCCTCCAGGAAGGCGTCGGGCGACACCACCCCGTCTTTGTCGGGCTTGAGCGCGGCCTCCGGCTTGGAGCCCTCGGGTGCGGGCAGGAGGAGGCCGGTGAGCGCGGCGTAGTGCGTCTGGTCCTTGTTGTCCGGGCCCTGGGCCAGCGGGGCGCCCGCGGGCAGCGCGGGCTTGGAGAGCACCGGGAAGGTCCAGCGGCCGTCGCCCTGGGTGGACAGGCCGGGGATGTCGGTGCGCTCGGGCTGGGCGATCCCGTACGCGACCCCCGTGCCGACGACGGCGAAGACGGCGACGGCGGCGGTCCACCGCAGGGCGGCGAACAGCTTGCGCCGGTCCCGGGGCCGGGGCGGCGCCGGCGGTGCCGCCCAGACGTCGGGCGCGGGAGCCGCCGCAGAGGCGGGCGCGGGCGCCGCGGCGGGCGAGGCCCCGGGGGCGGATGCGGCCGGGGCCTCCGGCGCGGCCGCGACCTCGGGAGCCGGCTCGGGCGCGGTCCCGGGGGCGGTGGTGTTCTGCTCGCTCACGCGGACTCCCCGGGGGACTTGAGGTGGTTCAGTTGCTGCTTGAACAGGCCCGCGGCGTCCTTCACCGCGAACCCCTTGGACCCGTACATCCGGAAGCTCACCAGGACGTCTCCCTCGACGGCCACGCAGTCGAGGGCGTCGATCTTGTCCTTCTTCCCCTCGACGACGGCGTCCAGGGCGCATTTGGCCTCGGGGAACCCGTCCACCTTCGGCGCGTCCTTGTCGCTGCCGGTGAGGGCGAGGAACTTCTTGGCGAACTCGCCGAACTTCGCGAGCTCCTGCGGGTCGGCCTGGACGAGCTGGATCTCGGCGACCGCTCCGCCGTGGCCGTCGCGCCGGGCGTAGCTGCGCCCGGCCAGACCCTTGAGCTTCAGGTCCGCGAGCGCCTTGTCGCGCTCGTCGCGCTCGCTTCCGGAGAGGCCCGTGTGGGCGTCCTTGAAGGTCTGCACCGCCCGCTCGGCCCCGACGTAGTAGTTGTTGCCCTCGGTGTCGATGTCGGGACCGGGCCAGTACTCGACGGGCATCGGCAGCAGCTTGCCCATGAGCGCGTTGGGCGGCACGGTCGGAACCGGGGCCGCGGAGCCGTTGCCCGCGCGGTCCGCGGGCATCCAGTAGCGCGTCTCCGCGGTCCGGTCGGCCCTGTCGAGCGCGGCCGGGGCCCCGAGGCCGGCGCCGACGAGGACGACGACGCCCACGGCCCCCGACACCAGCGCGAGCGTCCTGCGGTTGACCTTCCGCGCGGGCGCGGCGTCCGCCGGCTCCTGTCCCGGCCCGACGGCCGGCGCGGTGTCCTGCACGGCGTCCGACCCGGCCTCCGGCACTGCGTCCCGGACGGCCTCCGGCTCGGCTCCGGTCGCCTTCTGCTGCTCGCTCACAGCCGCTCCATCTGTCGCTTGGCCAGGTCGGCCACGACGCTCTGATCGATCTGGCCACGGTTGTTCAGGTACCGGATGTGCACCACGGTGTCGCCGCGGCGGACGATGGCACTGGCCCCGCGCAGCGGGAGATAGCCGGGCTTCTCATCGGCCTCGGCGTCGACCCACAGCTGGCCGAAGTCGCCCGGCACGCCCGGAACCTCCGTGCCGAGGTTGCCCGCGAACTTCTTGGTGGGCATGTACTCCTGGACGCCCGCCTGGAAGTCCTCGGCACCGGAGCGGTCGCGGAAGCGGAGCAGGTGGATCTCGACGAAGTTCCGGTCGCCCTCTGACCAGTTCACGGCGGCGATGGACCGGATCCCGTCCCGGATGAGGCTGCCGACCCCCTCGACCGGGGTCTCGTAGTACTCCGCGGCGAACTCGTCCGCGGTCTGGGCGCCCGAGAATTCGACCTTCGCGCCGCCGGGAGCGTCCACCAGCTTCTTGACGAGGTCCTCGTCCGCCTTCTCGTGCCAGCGGTTGGCGTTGATCGAACGCCAGGTCGACGACTCGGTCACCGCAGCCGGCTTCGGCGCGTCCATCTTCTGCTGCGCCAGCGGCGGGAGCGGGGTGGGTTCGCGGTCGTACTGGATCGCGTAACCGGTGATCGTCCCGGCGAGTACGCCGAGTACGGCCGCGCCCGCGATCAGGAGGGTCGTACGCCTGCGGCGACGCGGGTCCGCAGTGCCCTGATCCGGTGCGGTCTCCTCCTGTTTCAGCTGGTCAGGAGTGGTCTGTACGTGTTCCAAAGGGGTCCCCCCGCAAGGCTGGATACACGGGTGATTACCCGTGCGCACCCATGACCCGTGCACGAGGGAAGCGGTTGTATGAATGCTTATTACATTCTTATCTCGCGGCCGCCTCAGTCCTCGTGGCGCCGCTTTCCGTCCAGTTCGTCCCACCACTCGTCGGACTTCGGGTCGCCCGAGGGGTCGTCCCACCAGCGGTCGTCCGGGCCGCGCCGGTTGGCGATCACCGCGGCCACCGGCGGGATGACCATGGCGACCACGCACAGTGCCACCGCGGCCTCGACCGACAGTAGGCGCACGAAGGTCCAGGCGGAGACGAAGAGGACCAGGCATCCGCCCATGAGCAGGAAATAGGCGCGCCGGCGCCGGGCGTACATGACTCCAGCGTAGAGCGGGCGCCCGCGAGCACAAGGCGGACGGCACGAAGGGCCGCACCCCGTCCAGTGGCGTCCAACCCCCTGGGGTGCGGCCCTCCGGCCGATCTATCGAGCGATCACACGTGCGGTGCTCAGACCGCGATCGCCACGTCCGTCACGCCGCCGGCCTCGGCGACCACGACGGCACGGTCCGCCTGGGCACCGGGGACGAGCGCCCGCAGCGTCCAGGTGCCGGGAGCCGCGTAGAAGCGGAACTGGCCGGTCGCCGAGGTCGGTACCTCGGCGGTGAACTCGCCGCCGCCGTCCAGCAGACGCACGTAACCGCTGATGGGCTCGCCGCCCTTGGTCACCTGGCCCTGGATCGCGGTCTCACCGGGCTTGAGCGTCGCGAGGTCGGGCCCGCCGATCTGTGCTCCACACATGTTCTCTGTCCTGTCCTAGAGAGGTCGTACTACGGGGCGTCGCGTGCCCGGGATTACTTGTTGGGGCCGAGCTCGATCGGCACGCCGACGAGCGAGCCGTACTCGGTCCAGGAGCCGTCGTAGTTCTTGACGTTCGTCTGGCCCAGGATCTGGTGCAGCACGAGCCACGTGAGCGCGGAGCGCTCGCCGATGCGGCAGTAGGCGATGGTGTCCTTCGACAGGTCGACGCCCTCGGCCTCGTAGAGGGCCTTGAGCTCCTCGTCGGACTTGAAGGTGCCGTCGTCGTTGGCGTTCTTCGACCACGGGATGTTGCGGGCGCTCGGCACGTGGCCGGGGCGCTGCGACTGCTCCTGCGGCAGGTGCGCCGGGGCGAGCAGCTTGCCCGAGAACTCGTCGGGCGAGCGGACGTCGACCAGGTTCAGGTTGCCGATCGCGGCCACGACGTCGTCGCGGAAGGCGCGGATCGAGGTGTCCTGGGCCTTGGCCTTGTACTCGGTGGCCGGGCGGTTCGGGACGTCCTTGCCGTCGACCAGGTCGCGGGAGTCGAGCTCCCACTTCTTGCGGCCGCCGTCGAGGAGCTTCACGTCCTGGTGGCCGTAGAGCTTGAAGTACCAGAAGGCGTAGGACGCGAACCAGTTGTTGTTGCCGCCGTAGAGGACGACGGTGTCGTCGTTGGAGATGCCCTTGGCGGAGAGGAGCTTCTCGAAGCCCTCCTGGTCCACGAAGTCACGGCGGACCGGGTCCTGGAGGTCCTGCTTCCAGTCGATCCGGACGGCGTTCTTGATGTGGTTCTTGTCGTAGGCGGACGTGTCCTCGTCCACCTCGACGACGACGACGTTCGAGTCGTTCAGGTGGGCCTCGACCCAGTCGGCGTCTACGAGGACGTCGCTGCGGCTCATGGTGTTCTCCTCCGGGGCAGTGTGCGGCGGGGCGGTGCGGGTGACGCGTACTGCGTGCCTGCGGGTGCGCTCCGGAGCCTGCGCGGGGAGGCGTCAGGTGCTCAGGAGGCGGGTGCGGTCACGCGGGAAGGGCCGTAGGGCCGTCGTCCGGCTGATGGAGCGGATGCGCTCACAGGTCACATGGATCGACAGAGCATGGCGGCGACGCGACACAGGTCTACTGCCCGTCGCTTCGTGAGGTCCGCCTGCTGATGCTTCATAGCCATGGATCGTAGGGACGAATCGGCCGCCCTGTCACCGGTGTGTCATATGTCGAGACAGGATCGTCCGCATTCTGGGATGCGAGACCCCCGGGCGGCCGCCGCGCCGCCCCCGGGAGCCGCCGTACGGCCCGTCCTTCTGCGGAGCGGACCGTACTGTCTCACGATCCGGCCACCACCACGTTCGAGCCGCCCAGCGTGAGGTGCACACCGGCCTCGTCCGAGGTCAGGGCCGAGAGGTGGAGCCCGGCTGGCATGCCGACCTCGAGGTTGCGTTCGAAGTCGGTCTTCTTCCGGATCAGCTTCTCGACCCCGGGTATGCCCGAGCCCGGCACCTCGTCGGCGCGCACCCGGACGAGTTTGCCGCCCTTTCCGTCCGGCGCGTCCACGAGGGAGATCGTCGACACCACGCTGTGCGTCACGGTCTTGCCGAGCACGTCCACGGCCGCGGTGACCTTCACCTTGCCCGGCGCGTCGCCGTACGTGAGGGTCGCGCCGGTCTGCGAGGCCGCGGTCAGGTCCGCGTACGTGATGCGCCCGGTGCCCTCGGCCCGCTCGGCGGTGCCGCCGCTGTAGTCACCGTTCAGCTTCACGCTGTGGAAGCTCGCGTCGAGCTCCGAGAGCCGCGTCTTGCGGCCCTCGGCGACGACCTCGACCCCTCTGAGCTTCAGGTCGACCCGGTCCAGCTCGTGGCTGAAGGCCTGGGTCAGGAAGGGGAATCCGCGGATCTCCACTTCCGAACTGCCGGCCAGGCCCTGGCGGGCCTGGATCTTGTCGGCCAGCTGGTTCTCGACGTAGCCGGCGGCCCATCGGTCCACACCGGCGAAGATCGCCCCCAGCACCACTCCGATGATCACAACGATCCGCAGAGCACGCACGTGCCCCTCCCCCTACTAGTCGGTACGAGCGATCTAGTGGACCATGTGCGCCCGTCAGCGGAACGTCAGCCCACCACCCGGCCGATCAGGTACACGGCGGGGGCGGCGGCCGCGAGCGGCAGCGCGACGCCGGCCGTCATGTGCACGAACTTCGACGGGTAGTCGTACGCGGCCACCCGCAGCCCGATCAGCGCGCACACGCCGCAGACCAGGCCGAGCAGCGCCCCGCCCACCCCGACGGAGGTCATTCCGCCGACCGCGATGCCCGCACCGGCCGCCGCGGCCAGCGAGACGCCGACGGAGGGGGCGGTGGGCAGCGGCAGCGCACGGGCGAAGACGGCGACCGCCACGGCGGCCGCGCCGACCGTGACGGCGGCGGAACCGGCGGCCAGGTAACCGGCGCAGATGACGGCGAGGGCGGCCGAGGCCACCGAGGCCATCAGCCCGTACATCCGCTCGTCGGGATCGGCGTGGCTGCGCAGCTGGAGGACGAGGGTGAGCAGCACCCAGGCGCCGAGGGTGCCGACGATCGCGCCGGGGCCGGACGTGCGGTCCACCGCGAGCACGGCCACGTCGGCGACCAGGGCCCCGGCGAAGGCGAGGGCGATGCCCTGGCGGGCCGGCCACATGCCGTTGAGACGGAACCAGCCGGCCGCGGTGAGCCCCTGCAGGGCGATCAGCGGCACGAGCAGGGCGTACTGCCCGAGGGCGGCGGCCACGGCGAGCAGCAGGCCGAGGGCGGCGGTCAGTATGGCCGACTGCGGGCCGGGGTCGATGATCGGCGACCGGCCTTCGGCGCGGGCCTGGGCCGGGTCGACGGCGCGCAGGGTGTTCCCGGCGAGGGTGGGCGGGGACCAGGCGGTGACCTCCACCGCTTCGGCGCCGTCCTCGTCCGGGGCCGGGGCGGCAGCCGCCCGGGGCGGGAGGTAGGCGGTCTGCTCGGCGGCTGCCCCGTCCGTGCGCTCCGCGCCGGGCACCGGCGGCAGGTACGCGGTCTCCTCGGCCGGGGCCTGGGACTGCCCGGGACCGGGGTACGGCGGCAGATGGGCCGTCTCGTCGGCCGCGGCGGGCATCCCCGCGCCCTGGCCGCCCTGGGACCAGTCCTGGGCGGCGGCCTGAGCCGGGGCCTGCACCTCGTCGCGGAACCACCCCTCAGGGGCGGCCGGCTGCTGTGCCGGGCCGGGGTACGGCGGCAGGTACGCGGTCTGCTCGGCGGGGGCGGCCTCCTGGTCGGGACCGGGGTACGGCGGCAGATAGGCCGTCTCGTCGGCCGCGGCGGGCATCCCCGCGCCCTGGCCGTCCTGGGACCAGTCCTGGGCGGGAGCCGGCGCCTGGGCCGGGACCTCGTCCCGGAACCAGCCCTCCGGAGCCACCGGCTGCTGCGCGGGCCCGTCGGCGGCCGGGTACTCGTACGACGCCGGGTAAGGATCGGCGGACCCGGCCGCGGAACCGTCCGGCCAGGGCACACCCGCACCGCCGGCCGGAGCCTGGGGCTGCGCCTGGGCGGACCGGGCCTCGTCGCGGAACCAGCCCTCGGGCGCCACCGGCTGCCCCGGCACCGCGCCCAGCGCCGGGTACACCGGCTGGTGGCTGGTGTCCCAGGTGTCGGACTGCCAGGTCTGGGTCCCGTACGGGTCCTGCTGCTGCGCGTACTGCTGCCGCCGCAGCTCGTGCTGCTCGTACTGCTCCTGCTGTTCGCGCTGCTGCTGGTGCTCTTCAGGCGTGCTCATGGGCTCCCGCTCACCCGCCCGCGAACGGGGGGAGCACCTCGACGGTGCCCCCCTCGGTCAGCAGGACGGAATCATGCGGGCGCTTGCCCACAGGCTCGTCGTTCACGAGGAAGGAGCAGCGCAGCAGGACCCGGGTCAGCTCCCCGGGATGGCGCTCCCGCACGGCGTCGAGCGCCTCGGCCAGTGTGCTCGCCGAGTACGGCTCCTCCGCCGTCTTGGCCGCGGCCTTGGCCGCCGCCCAGTAGCGGATGGTTCCGGTTGCCACTGCAGCTCCTATCGTCGGCTCTCTACCGTCGGCCTCCATGATGGCCCCTCCGGCCGTCCGCCCCGGCGTGCACCGACGCGTCGCGTGTGCGCCCGGGCGACCCCGCGTGACCGCCCGGCGGGCCGCCGATCCGGTGAAACCGGGGCATACGCAGGGCACGGCCGTGGCAGAACCCACAGGAGGGATGTCGAAGATGCCTCGGCCACGCACGGGCCGGTGGGCTATTCTGCTTGGCGAGAGGATCCGGGCAACGTTGCCCCCGGGTCCTTTTGTGCTTTCAGAGCGTTGAACGAACCGAGAACAGTGGTATCCATGCGGACCCCAGGGCGCGGGGACCGCAGGGATGCCGGGCAAGACGTACGAAGCAGTACCGCGCACGTCCTCGACGGGACCGAGGAGGAACCGACGTGATGGACCAGCGAACCGTGCACCGTCCGACCCGGGCAGGTGGTCGGTCATGAGCTCTCTCCTGCTGCTCACCAACGCGCTGCAGCCCTCCACCGAGGTGCTGCCCGCACTCGGCCTGCTGCTGCACAACGTCCGGGTGGCTCCGGCGGAGGGCCCGGCCCTCGTGGACACCCCGGGTGCCGACGTGATCCTCGTGGACGGCCGCCGCGACCTGCCGCAGGTGCGGTCGCTGTGCCAGCTGCTCCGCTCCACCGGGCCCGGCTGTCCGCTGATCCTCGTCGTCACCGAGGGCGGCCTCGCGGCCGTCACCGCCGACTGGGGCATCGACGACGTCCTCCTGGACACCGCGGGGCCGGCCGAGGTCGAGGCGCGGCTGCGGCTGGCCACCGGCCGTCAGCAGCTGGGGTCGGACGACTCCCCGATGGAGATCCGCAACGGCGACCTGTCGGTGGACGAGGCGACGTACTCCGCCAAGCTCAAGGGCCGGGTGCTGGACCTCACCTTCAAGGAGTTCGAGCTGCTCAAGTACCTCGCGCAGCACCCGGGCCGGGTCTTCACCCGCGCCCAGCTGCTGCAGGAGGTCTGGGGCTACGACTACTTCGGCGGCACCCGGACCGTGGACGTCCACGTACGGCGGCTGCGCGCCAAGCTCGGTCCCGAGCACGAGTCGCTGATCGGCACGGTCCGCAACGTCGGCTACCGCTTCGTCACCCCGGAGAAGGTGGAGCGGGCGGCGGCCGAGGCCGCGGCCCAGGCGGCGGCCAAGGCCGCCGCACAGGCCACCGCGCAGACGTCCGCGCAGCCGGCCGCGGCCGTCACCCGATCGGCGGAGGAGCCCGCGATCGTCCACTCGGCAGGACGCCCTGCCCAGAGGTAGGTCACCCCGCGTAGACTGCCGCGCGTGGCCAAGGTGACGCGGGATGACGTGGCACGACTTGCGGGTACGTCTACCGCCGTCGTGAGCTACGTCATCAACAACGGACCCCGGCCGGTTGCCCCGGCCACGCGCGAGCGTGTCCTCGCCGCGATCAAGGAGCTGGGCTACCGCCCTGACCGGGTCGCCCAGGCGATGGCGTCGCGGCGCACCGACCTCATAGGCATGATCGTCCCGGACGCCCGTCAGCCGTTCTTCGCGGAGATGGCGCACGCGGTCGAACAGGCCGCCGCCGAGCGCGGGAAGATGGTGCTGGTCGGCAACTCCGACTACCGCACCGAGCGCGAGGTCCACTACCTGCGGGCCTTCCTCGGCATGCGGGTGTCGGGCCTGATCCTGGTCAGCCAGGGCATGAGCGAGCAGGCCGCCAGCGAGATCGAGGCCTGGGACGCGCGGGTGGTCCTCCTCCACGAGCGCCCCGAGGCGATCGACGACGTCGCCGTCGTCACCGACGACATCGGCGGCGCCCAGCTCGCCACCCGCCACCTGCTGGAGCACGGACACGAGTACGTCGCCTGCATCGGCGGCGTCGAGAACACCCCGTCCGTCGGCGACCCGGTCGCCGACCACGTCGAGGGCTGGCGGCGGGCCATGCAGGAGGCCGGCCGCTCCGTCGAGGGCCGGCTCATCGAGGCCCCGTACAACCGCTACGACGCGTACACGGTCGCCCTGGAGGTCCTGGCCCGGCCCGACCGGCCGACCGCCATCTTCTGCGCCACGGACGACCAGGCGATCGGTGTGCTGCGCGCCGCGCGGGAGCTGCGCATCGACGTGCCCGGGGAACTGGCCGTGGCCGGCTTCGACGACGTGAAGGAGGCGGCCCTCACGGACCCGCCGCTGACCACGATCGCGTCGGACCGCCCGGCGATGGCCCGCGCGGCGGTGGACCTGGTCCTGGACGACGGCCTCCGCGTGGCCGGCTCGCGCCGCGAACGCCTGAAGCAGTTCCCGTCGGCCCTGGTGATCCGCCGCTCCTGCGGCTGTCGCTGACGCCGGTCCCGCGGCCTCACCGGGCCCGCGCCCGACCCCTGGCCCGCGACCCGCCTTCCTGGGGGCCGGTCCCGGCTCCAGCGGGGCAGGCAACAGCGGGTCTTATAAGGGGCATACAAGGTTCTGTCGGGCTTCTCAGGTCAGGCTCAGGAAGCTCTCATCATCGGCGAGCAGAGTCACAGCCATGACCGACAGCTTCCGCCGCGAAGGCGAGTACCCCCAGGACCGCCCCACTCCGCACGCGTTCTTCGGCGAGGACCGGCAGCGGGGGCATGACCGGCCGGTGCAGGACCCCGCGGCGGGGGCGTACCCGCCGCCGCCCTCGTACCCGCCCGCCGCACCCGGCTGGCACGAGGCGCACCAGCCCCCGGTCATCCGCGGCGAGACCGTGCCGGCAGGCGAGCCCGCGGGCGGCGGCAGCGGTCCCCGCCAGCCCGCTCACGCCGCCGCCCCCGCGCCCCGCGCGAAGCGGCCCGTGGCCCTGCTGGCGGCCGTCGCACTCGCCGCGGCCCTGGTCGGCGGCGGCACCGCGGCCGCCGTCCAGCAGCTGATGGTCCACCAGAACGGGGGCGCCGGCGGCGTCAACGGCACCAACGTCTCGCAGAGCACCGGAACGGGCGCCGGCACCGTCTCCGGCGTCGCCGAACAGGTCAGTCCCTCGGTCGTCCGCATCGACACCCGCACCGCGTCCGGCCAGGGCACCGGCTCCGGCGTCGTCGTCACGGCCGACGGGGAGATCGTCACCAACAACCACGTCGTGAGCGGCGCCGCCGAGATCCAGGTGACGATGAGCGACGGCAAGAAGTACAAGGCCACGATCGTCGGGACCGATCCCGACAAGGACCTGGCCCTGATCAAGCTCCAGGGAGCGACCGGCCTCAAGCCGGCCAAGCTCGGCGACTCCGGCAGCGTCAAGGTCGGCGACCAGGTCGTCGCCATCGGCTCCCCCGACGGCCTCACCGGCACCGTCACCAGCGGCATCGTCTCGGCGCTGAACCGCGAGGTGAAGGTGGCGAAGTCCGAGCAGCAGTCCCCGCAGGGCCGCCGGCAGGACGGCGACGGCTGGCCCTTCTCCTTCGGCGGCCGCGAGTTCAACGGGGACACCGGCTCGAACACCACCTCGTACAAGGCGCTGCAGACCGACGCCTCCCTCAACCCCGGCAACTCCGGCGGCGCCCTGGTCAACATGAACGGCGAGATCGTGGGCATGCCCTCCGCGATCTACTCCCCCTCCTCCGGCGGCTCCGCCGCGGGCAGCGTCGGCCTCGGCTTCGCCATCCCGGTCAACACCGTCAAGGCCGACCTGGACTCGCTCCGCAAGGGCGGCCCCGGCGGTTCGGGCTCTTCCGGCTCCGGCTCCTCCGGCAGCGGCTCCGCCGCCAACGGCTTCGGCACCTCGTTCTAGCCCGCCCGTGCGAGGCTGGAAGCGCCCTCACCCGTCGGACGCCACGGCCGACCACCACCCCTGGGAGACCCATCCATGATTCCCGCCGAAGGCGAAGCGCGGATCCTCGTCGTCGACGACGAACCGGCCGTACGCGAGGCCCTGCGCCGCAGCCTCGCCTTCGAGGGGTACGCCGTGCAGACCGCCGTCGACGGGATCGACGCCCTCGACCGGGCGGCTTCGTACTGCCCCGACCTGATCGTCCTGGACATCCAGATGCCCCGGATGGACGGGCTGACCGCGGCCCGCCGGCTGCGCGCCGCGGGCAGCGTCACGCCGGTCCTGATGCTGACCGCCCGCGACACCGTCGGCGACCGCGTCACCGGCCTCGACGCGGGCGCCGACGACTACCTCGTCAAGCCGTTCGAGCTCGACGAGCTCTTCGCCCGCGTCCGCGCCCTGCTGCGCCGCAGCTCCTACGCGGCCCCGCAGGCCGGCGGCGAGAGCCTCGAGGACGCCCTGACCTTCGGCGACCTGCGCATGGACCTCGCGACCCGCGAGGTCACCCGGGGCGGGCGGCCGGTGGAGCTGACCCGTACCGAGTTCACGCTGCTGGAGATGTTCCTCGCGCACCCGCGCCAGGTCCTGACCCGCGAGCAGATCCTCAAGACCGTCTGGGGCTTCGACTTCGAGCCCAGCTCCAACTCCCTGGACGTGTACGTCATGTACCTGCGCCGCAAGACCGAGGCGGGGGGCGAGCCCCGCCTCGTCCACACCGTGCGCGGGGTGGGGTACGTCCTGCGCGCCGGCGAGAGCGGGCCCGAGTGAGCCCGACCGCCAGGTTCCGCGCGCTCCCACTGCGCTCCCGGCTCGCCCTCCTCGTCGCGGTGGCGGTGGCCCTGGCCGTGGCCACGGTGTCCGGAGTGTCCTGGGTGATGGTGCGCGCCCAGCTCGGCAACCAGCTGAACCAGTCCCTGATGTCCACCAACCCGACGACGCAGGTCCTGGACCGGCTGCGCCAGGGCCGCTGTCCGGCGCCCCCTCCGGCGCAGGCCCAGCGGGACATCGCCGAGAAGCTGAACGCGACGGTCCAGATCGTCACCGCGGACGGCGGCCACTGCTGGGTGAGCGGACAGACCGACCTGCCGGTCACCGCAGCGGACAAGGAGGTCGCGGCCGGCCGCAAGGCCAAGGTCCTGCACGACGCGACGACCGACAACGGCATCGCGATGCGCGTCTACACCTTCGCGGCGCAGACCGAGCTCGGCGGCCCGATCTTCGCGGTCTCGGTGGCCCGGCCGCTCGCCGACGTCGACAAGCCGCTGTCCACCCTGGCCTGGGTGCTGCTGCTCGTCTCCGCCCTCGGGATCGCCGGCGCCGGCGCGGCCGGCCTGTGGGTGGCCCGTACGGGCCTGCGTCCCGTCGACGAACTCACCGACGCCGTCGAGCACATCGCCCGCACCGAGGACCTCACCGTACGGATCCCCCACGAGGGCGACGACGAGATCGCCCGCCTGTCGCGGTCCTTCAACTCGATGACGGCGGCCCTCGCCTCCTCCCAGGACCGGCAGGCCCAGCTGATCGCGGACGCCGGGCACGAGCTGCGCACCCCGCTGACCTCGCTGCGCACCAACATCGAGCTCCTCGCGCGCAGCGAGGAGACCGGCCGGGCCATCCCGCCCGACGACCGGCGGGAGCTGCTGGCCTCGGTCAAGGCGCAGATGACGGAGCTGGCCTCGCTGATCGGGGACCTCCAGGAGCTGTCCCGGCCGGACGCCGGAGCGGGGAACCCGCTCCAGGTGGTCGCCCTGCACGAGATCGCCGCGGCGGCGCTGTCCCGGGCCCGGCTGCGCGGTCCGGAGCTGGCCTTCGCGTCGGACCTGGAGCCCTGGTACGTACGGGGCGAGGCGGCGGCGCTGGAGCGGGCGGTGGTCAACGTCCTGGACAACGCGGTGAAGTTCAGCCCGCCGGGCGGCGCGGTCGAGGTGACGCTGCGGGCGGGCGAGCTGACCGTACGGGACCACGGTCCGGGCATCCCGGCCGAGGACCTGCCGCACGTCTTCGAGCGGTTCTGGCGCTCCCCGTCGGCCCGCGCCCTGCCCGGCAGCGGGCTGGGCCTGTCGATCGTGGCCCGTACGGCGGCCCGCGCGGGCGGCAGCGCCGAGCTGCGGGCGGCGGCGGACGGCGGTGCGGGCACGGAGGCGGTGCTCCGCATCCCGGGGGCGCCGACGCCGCCGCCCTCCGAGCCGTCAGTTGTGCCGGATCAGTGAGGCGACCAGGCCGGAGCGGGTGTTCGGGAAGTCCATCGGGACGATGCCGAGCCCGGTCCGGCCGGCCATCTCCCCACCGTCGACGAACGAGTGCACCTGCGGGTTGAGCCGGTCGGAGTTCCAGCGCGGCGGCATGTAGGCCGAGGTGCTGACGTAGTTCACGAAGAGCTTGCCGGGCTGCTGGACGGCCTTGCGGAAGTGGTTCTCGATCTTGCCGCGCTTGGCGAAGGGCTCGGCGTTCCAGTCGTCCTGGATGTCGAAGACGTTGCCGTCGCCGTAGCGCAGCCCGGGCAGGCCGCCGTTGTCGGCGAGCAGGACGACCTTGCCGCGGGCCTGGCCGAGCGTGGGCAGGGTGTCGGCGATCCGGAACAGCGGGCGCCAGCCGCGGTGGTCGAGGTAGTCGTCGAAGACGGCGCGGAAGGTGGCGTCGCTGTCGGTGGAGTACTCCTGCTTGAGCCGCATCAGGACGGTCTCGGAGGGGTGCGCGGCGAGGAAGTTCGCGCAGGCCACGAGCACGTCCCCGAACATCAGGTCCTGGAAGAAGGACCCGTGGTGGATCGCGAAGGATCCGCCGGTCACCCGGCAGCGGACGTCGAGGAAGCGGATGCCGGAGTCGAGCTGCTGGGCGATCGAGGTGTTCTGGCAGGCGACGTAGAGGCCGCCCTTGGTGGCGCCGGAGTCGTGGGTGCCGGGGACGGTCATCCGCTGGAGGGCGGTGGAGTCCCCGAGTCCGGCCATCCAGTCCTGGGTGCCGAGGGCCGCGGCCGAGGCGGGTGCGGCTCCCAGTCCGAGGGCCGCTCCCGCGGCCAGTGCTCCGGCGAGGAACGTCCGCCGGCCCATTCCCGTGGCCGTGCCCGTTCCGGTGACCGTGCCCGTTCCGGTGCCCGTGCCCATGCCGATGCCCATGCCCGCCCCTTTGCCGACCCGGTGATGGCCGGATTATGGCGTGCACACGTCAGCTTTACTACCCGTCGGTAGCGGTCAGCTTTCGAGCAACTCGACCATGGAGCGCAGCCCTTGGAGGAGTTCACGGCCGTCCGGCGCCTGTTCCGGATCGGTCAGGGTCTGCACCATCACCCCGCTGAGCAGCGCGATGTGCATCGAGCCGAGAGCCCGTACGTCCGCCTCGGAGACCTCCTCCGGCGGCACCCCGCGCAGGGCCGCGGCCACCATCCGCCGGTTGCGACGCTGCCCCTCGGCCAGGATCGCCAGCAGCTCGGGGGAGGACTGCGCATGGACGAAGGCCTCGACGGAAGCCAGCCAGAGCCAGCGCATCTCACCGAAGTCGCGGATCTTGCGGTCCCAGGTGTCGGCGTAGCGCTCCCCCGCGGTCTCGCCCACACCGGCGAGGCGGCCGGATCCCGCGGCCCACTCCTCCATGGCGGCGAACAGGGCCTGGTTGAGGAGGGCCTCCCGGGAGCCGAAGTGGTAGCCGATCGCGGCCATGCTCACCCCCGAGGCTGTGGCGATGTCGCGCACGGTGGTGCGCAGGTACCCCTTCTCCTCCAGGCAGCGGCGCGCTCCGGCCAGCAGGTCCTCGCGATTTCCCATGCCGGGATCGTATCCGCGCCCCGGTTTGGGCAAGCGCCCTACACAATTGTATTGCGCGCTTGCCCAAATCCTGGCAGGGTGGAGCCATCGGAAAGATCCACGGGCCTACGGGAGGCACGAGCCATGCGCCACGAGCTGAAGATCGACGACCGGACCCTCTCCTACCTGGACTTCGGCGGCACCGGCCGACCGCTCCTCGCCCTGCACGGCGGCATGTCCGAAGCCCTCGCCTTCACCGGCCTGGCCGCCGCCCTCGGCGACGACTGGCGGGTCATCGCCCCCGACCAGCGCGGCCACGGGAACTCGGACCGGGCGCCCGACCACCGCCGCGAGGGCTACGTCTGCGACGCCCTCGCCCTCCTCGACCACCTGGGCCTCGACGCCCCCGTGGCGCTCCTCGGCTACTCCCTCGGCGGGCTCAACGCCTACCACCTGGCCGCGGCCCACCCCGACCGGATCTCCGCACTCATCGGCGTCGACGCCACCATCGAGATCCGCGTCCCCACCGGACCGAACTGGTTCGACTTCCTCGAGGGCCTCCCCCACACCGCCCCCACCCGCGAGGAGCTCCTCGCCGCCGCCGGGCCGGCGGGCGCGCCCTTCATCGCCGACGCGCTGCGCCCCCTCCCGGACGGAAGCGGCTGGCGCCTGCCCTACCACCCGCAGGACATGCTCGACTCCATCCGGGCCTGCGAAGGCGACCACTGGGACGCCTGGCTCGCGAGCACCTGCCCGGCCCTGCTGGTCCACGGCACCCGCAGCCAGGCCCTCACCCAGACCGCGGCCGACGCGATGGTCGCCCGGCGCCCGAAGACCTCGTACGCGCCCCTCGACGGCGACCACTTCGTGCCGTTCACGGACCCGGAGGGATTCCACGGAGCCGTCGGGACGTTCCTGGCCAGCCTCTGATCCCGCTCCACGGGGGTGCGCGGGGGCAAGCCGAAGGGGCGGCGGGCCGACTGGTCCACCGCCCCTTCGGGCGCGCTGTGCGCGGGTACTGCTCGGTGTTACTTGATGACGGTGATCCGGTTCGCCGCCGGCACGGCGATCGGGTTGGCCGCCGAGGAGTTGTTCGTCAGGTAGGCGTTGAAGCAGTCCAGGTCGGACGCGCCCACCAGCTTGTTCTTGTGCTCCTTCAGGACGGTGAAGCCGTCACCGCCGCCCGCGAGGAACTCGTTCATCGCGACCCGGTAGGTCTTGGCGGGGTCGATCGCCGCGCCGTTCAGCTTCACCGAGTCCACGACGATGCGGTCCGCGCCCGTCTTCGTCAGGTCCAGGGTGTACGTGAAGCCCTTCGACACCTGCAGGATCTTCGGGTTCACACCGTTGACCGGGCCGCTGACCTGCTGCTGCAGCGCGGTGATCAGCTGCGCGCCGGTCAGGTCCACGATGTTCATCATGTTGGTGAACGGCTGGACCGTGAAGGACTCGCCGTACGTCACCACGCCGTCGCCCTCGTCACCCGAGGCCTTGTAGGCGAGGTCCGAGCGGATGCCGCCCGGGTTCATGATGGCCAGCTGCGCGCCGCCCTTGTCCGCCGGGGCCAGCGCCTCGAGCTGCGCGTCGGCGATCAGGTCGCCGAGCGGCTTCTCGGGCGCCTCGGAGCCGCGGCCCGGGATGTCGGCCGCGATGAAGCCCTGCGGGCGGTTTGCGATCGGGGCCGCGAGGGTCTTCCAGCGGTCGATCAGCTCGGTCATGTCCGGGGCCTTGGGCTGCTCCCGGGTGACGACCTTGTTGACCGGCTTGGGCGAGGCGACCGGCGTACGGACGATGTCCTTGGTCTGCCGGTCGTAGGTGAGGGTGGTGTCCGTGAACAGGCGGCCGATGGAGGCGGCCGAGGTCACCGTGCGCGGGTTGCCCGCCGGGTCCGGGATGTTGCAGGCGTAGGCCTGGTGCGTGTGGCCGGTGACCAGCGCGTCGACCTTGGAGTCCACGTTCTTGGCGATGTCCACGATCGCGCCCGAGATGCCGGCGCCGGCGCCCGGGACGTTGCAGTCGTAGTTGTAGGCGCCACTCGCGGGCAGCCCGCCCTCGTGGATCAGCGCGACGATCGACTTGACGCCCTGCTTGTTCAGCTCGGCGGCGTACTTGTTGATCGTCTCGATCTCGTCGCCGAACTTCAGGCCCTTGACGCCCTCGGCGGTCACGACGTCCGGAGTGCCCTCCAGGGTGACGCCGATGAAGCCGATCTTCACGTCGCCCTTCTTCCACACGTAGGTGGGCGACATCAGGGGGCGCTTGGTCTTCTCGTCCGTGACGTTCGCGGCGAGGTACTGGAAGGTGGAGCCCGTGAACTCCTTGCCGAACTCGTAGCAGCCCTCGACCGGGTGGCAGCCGCCGTACGCCATGCGGCGCAGCTCGGTCTTGCCCTCGTCGAACTCGTGGTTGCCGACGCTGCTGACGTCGAGGCCGAGCTTGTTCAGCGCCTCGATGCTGGGCTCGTCGTGGAAGAGACCGGACAGCATCGGGCTGCCGCCGATCATGTCACCGGCCGCGGCGGTCACGGAGTACTCGTGGCCCTTGCGGGCCTCGCGCAGGCTGGTCGCGAGGTACTCGACCCCGCCCGCGGGTATGGCCTTGGTCGTGCCGTCGGCCTGACGTTCGGTCACGTTGCCGGAGGAACCCTGCGGGGGCTCCAGCGTGCCGTGGAAGTCGTTGAACGACAGCATCTGCACGTCGACGGTCCGGCTCTTGGCCGCACCGCCACCACTCGCGGCACCGGCCGGCAGAGCGGCGGCGACCAAGGCTCCGGCCCCGGCCGTGACGGCGAGGGCGGCGAAGGTCAACCGGCGGTTTCGGCGGTGCCGTTGTGGCGTCGCTGACATTTAGTCCCCTTTGTGGACAGCGATACTGCTTGGGAGGTCCCGGGAAGCCTATGGTCAACGCGCGTAGCTCTACCAGGGGGTAACGGGTATCGCGTTGGTTACGCGCAGAAGACGGACCGACCCCGCGCCCGCACTCCGCCCGCCACCCGCCGCGGTCGTAGGCTCGTGCCATGACTGACGCAGCAGCGGCCCTGGAGCCGGGACGGCAGATTCAGACCCTCGACGAGCTGACGGAGGAACAGGCCGACGCCGTACTCGACCTGATCGAGGACGCGGCGCGTACCGACGGCACCACCGCCGTGTCCGAGCAGGGACGGCTCCAGCTGCGCGGGGGCCCGCGCGAGGGGATCCGGCACTTCCTGCTCACCGAGGGCGGCCGGCTCGCCGCCTACGGACAACTGGAGGACACCGACCCGGTGGAGGCCCCCGCCGCCGAGCTCCTCGTGCACCCGGCCCTGCGCGGTCGCGGGCACGGCCGGGCGATGGGCATGGCCCTGCTCGCCGCCTCCGGGAAGCGGCTGCGGGTATGGGCCCACGGCGGCAAGTCGGCCGCCCGGCACCTCGCGCAGGTGCTCGGCCTGACCCTCTTCCGCGAGCTGCGCCAGCTGCGACGGCCCCTGGCCGACGCCGACCCGCTGCCGGAGCCCGCGCTCCCGTCCGGCGTGACCGTACGGACCTTCGTGCCCGGCACCGACGACGAGGCCTGGCTCGCGGTGAACGCGGCCGCCTTCGCCCACCACCCCGAACAGGGCTCGCTGACCCAGCGGGACCTGGACGACCGGATCGCGCAGCCGTGGTTCGACGCCAAGGGCTTCTTCCTCGCGGAGCGCGACGGCGAGATCGTCGGCTTCCACTGGACGAAGGTCCACGCGGCGGAGCAGCTGGGCGAGGTCTACGTGCTCGGCGTCCGCCCCGGCGCCCAGGGCGGCGGCCTCGGCAAGGCCCTCACCGCGATCGGCCTGCGCCACCTGGCCGCCCAGGGCTTGCCGACGGCCATGCTCTACGTCGACGCCGACAACCCGGCCGCCCTGGCCGTCTACGAGGGCCTCGGCTTCAGCACCCACGAGGTCGACCTGATGTACCGCACGGAAAGCTGACCGCCCGGCCCCGCCACCATCCGGCCCCGCGGGCGTCCGAGGCGCGGGGTCCGGGGCGGAGCCCCGATCTTTCAGCCCCGCCGCCACCATCCGGCCCCGCCGGAGTCCGAGGCGCGGGGTCCGGGGCGGAGCCCCGATCTTTGAGCCGAGCCGGCGTCTGCCCCGCAAGGTCCGGGCAGCGCCCGGACCTTGCGGGGCAGACGCCGGCTGGGACCAAAGATGGGGGCTGCGCCCCGGGCCCCGCGGCGCTGACACCGGCGGGGCCGGATGGTGTCGGCGGGGCTGAAAGAGTCGGGCTCCGCCACTGTCTCGTAGTCACATCTGACTCGTCCGAACGAGTGAAAGATGGAAAACGCATGACGCCAG
>NZ_JARAYQ010000006.1:0-80031 GCF_033794505.1 Streptomyces sp. MB09-01
CCCCCGCCCCGTCCGTTCCGTCCACCCAGGCCCTTCCGACCGCGGAGCCGGCGGCGCCGTCCGCCGACGCGGCCGAGGAGTTCCTGCGCGGGGTGCTCGCGGAGGTCTTCGAGTTCCCGGCCGAGGAGATGGAGGCCGACGCGCCGTTCGAGCGGTTCGGCATCGACTCGCTGCTGATCATGGACCTGACCCGCCGCCTGGAGGACCACTTCGGATCCCTGCCGAAGACCCTGTTCTTCGAGTACCAGGACCTGCGCTCCCTCGCCGGCTGGTTCACCGAGCACCACGGCTCCCGCCTCGCCGAACTGGCGCCCGCGCCCGCACCGGTGACCGCGCCGGCACCCCGGGCGGACGGGGCTGCGGAGCCGGTGGCCCCCGCCCCGGCCGTGCTCCCGGTGGCCGCCGGGGCCTCCGCCCACGCCCCCTCGGGGCCCATGCCGATCGCCATCGTCGGCGTCGCCGCACGTTTCGCCGAATCGGACACCCTCGAGCAGTTCTGGGACCACCTCCAGGCGGGCCGGGACCTGATCACCGAGATCCCTGCGGACCGGTGGGACTGGCGGGACTACGACCAGGCCACCCCCGCCGACCGGGCGGCCCGATACAGCCGCTGGGGCAGCTTCCTGCGCGGCATCGACATGTTCGACCCGCTCTTCTTCGGCGTCTCCCCCCGCGAGGCGGAGATCGTCGACCCCCAGGAACGGCTCTTCCTCCAGACCGCCTGGCACGCCATGGAGAACGCCGGACGCACCCGCGCGGACCTGCGCTCCCACCGGGTCGGCGTGTACGTCGGCGCGATGTACGGGCTCTACCAGCTGCACGAGGCCGAGGACGGCCGGATCGGCGCCTCCTCGCACGCCTCGATCGCCAACCGCGTCTCCTACACCCTCGGTCTCACCGGCCCCAGCCTGGGCGTGGACACGATGTGTTCCTCCTCGCTGACGGCCATTCACCTGGCCGTGCGCGACCTGCGCGCCGGGGACACCGACATGGCCGTCGCGGGCGGGGTCAACCTGCACGTCCACCCGTACAAGTACCGCTTCCTCGGCCAGGGCAGCTTCACTTCCAGCGACGGCCGCTGCCGCAGCTTCGGCGCGGACGGCGACGGCTACGTCCCCGGTGAGGGCGTCGGAGCGGTGCTGCTCCGGCCGCTCGCGGACGCCGTCCGGGACGGCGACCACATCCACGGCGTCATCCTCGGGACCAGCGTCAACCACGGCGGCCGCACCAACGGCTTCACCGTGCCCAACCCCGTCGCCCAGGGCGACCTCGTCGCCCAGGCGCTCGGCGAGGCGGGCGTGGACCCGGCCACCCTCGGCTACCTGGAGGCGCACGGCACCGGCACCGCCCTCGGCGACCCCGTCGAGATCCGCGGACTCGCCCGCGCCCTGGCCGAGGCCGGACTGCCCCCGCGCAGCCTTCCGATCGGCTCGGTCAAGTCCAACGTCGGCCACCTCGAATCGGCCTCCGGCATGGCCGGGCTGTGCAAGGTGCTGCTCCAGATGCGGCACGGCCGGCTCGTGCCCTCGCTGCACGCGGACCCGCTCAACCCGAACATCGACTTCGACTCGACCCCGCTGCACGTGCAGCGGGAGCTCGCCCCGTGGCCCCGGCCCGCCGGCGCCCCCCGGCGCGCGGGCCTCAGCTCCTTCGGCGCGGGCGGGGCCAACGCCCACCTCGTCGTGGAGGAGTACGTCGCCCCGCCGGCCGCCGGGCAGGAGCCCGGCCCGTACCTGTTCCCGCTCTCCACCCGGGTGCCCGAACGGCTTCCCGTGCTCGCCGCCGAACTGGCGGACGCCCTGGAACGCGGCCTGGCGGACGGATCGTCACCCCGCCTCGCGGACGTGGCGTTCACCCTCCAGCAGGGGCGCGAGGAGTGGGCGGACCGCATGGTCGTCCTGGCCTCCACCGTCACCGAGCTGGTGGCCCGGCTGCGCGGGGACGACCCGACGGGAGTGTGGACGGGCAGCGCCCGCGGCCGCGCCGGCTCCCGCGCCGCCGCCCCCACGAGCAGCGACCCGGCATCCATCGGCGCCGCCTGGGCCGCCGGAGCCCCGGTCACGTGGCCGACGCGGAACGGCAGCCGCGTGCCGCTGCCGGGCTACCCCTTCGAGGAACTCCGCTGCTGGCTCACCGACACCATCTGGTCGCCGCCCGCACCCCCCGCACCGCCCGCACCGGCCGTCGGGCGCACCGCAACGGGTCCGGTGCACCCGCTGCTCGACGCGATCGACCCGGCCGAGAGCCTGGACGGCCTGACCTACCGGACCGCCTTCGGCCCCGAGCACCCCTACATCGGCGGTCACCGGCTCGGGGAGACCCGCCTGCTGCCCGCCGCCGCCGTCCTGGAGATGGCCCGCGCCGCCGCCGAGGCGGCCGGGGCGGGGGAGCGGCTGCGGCTGTCGAACGTCCGATGGCTGCGGCCCTTCGTCGTGGGCGGCGCCGAGCGCACGGCCAGGACACGGCTGCGCCGCGGCGACAACGGCACGCGCTTCGACCTGCGCGACGACACCGGCGAACTCCTCGCCGAGGGCCGGGTGGAGCCCCTGACCGCGCCCGCCGGGCAGGCCCTGGACATCGACGCCGTACGGGCCCGCCTCGGCAGCCGCCACGACGGCGCCGGCCTCTACGCCGACCTCACGGCGGCGGGACTGTTCTACGGTCCCGCCCTGCGGGCCGTCGAATGGATCGCCGCGGGCGACGGAGAGGCGCTCGTACGCCTGCGGATCCCCGCCGAGGCCGCCCGCTTCGCCGGCTCCGCCCTCCACCCCTCGGTGGTCGACGGCGCCCTGCACGCCTTCGCCGTCCTCAGGGACCGGGACAACGGCCCCGCGATGGTGCCGTACGCCCTCACCGCGGCCGAGGTCCACGCCCCGGTGACGGACCTCGGGTACGCCCACGTCCGCACGGTCGGCACCGACCGCTACGACCTCACCCTGACCGACTCCGAGGGGAACGTCCGCGTGCTACTGCGCGACCTGTCGCTGCGGCCCGCGCCCGGCGTCGCCCAGGCCCGGCCGGCCGGATCCCCCGCCGCAGCGGCCGTGTCCGCCGCGGCGGCCGCCGCCGCGGACGACCTGATGTTCGTACCCCGCTGGACCGAGCTGTCCGGACGGTCCCCGGAGCCGCTCCCCGACGGGGCCACCACCTGGCTCGTGAGCCCACCGGACTCGGCACCGCTGGCGGCCGCCCTGCGCGCCCGCCTCGGCGGCACCGTCGTCGAACTGGACCACGACCGCGTCGCCACCGCGGCCGGCCGGCCCGACCACGTGATCCTCCTCGCCCCCCGCGCCGGGGGCGGCACCGACGACACCGCCGCGCTCGAAGCGGCCCAGGAACGCGGTGTCCTCGCCCTGTTCCGGCTCGCCAAGGTCCTCCAGCGGACCCGCTCGGCCGTCCGCCTCACCGTGGTCACCGAGGACGCCCTCACCACGGCGGGCGAACCCGTCGCCAACCCGTACGCGGCCGGCCTGCACGGCCTGGCCCTGTCACTGGCCCAGGAACACCCCCGCTGGCAGGTCACCGTCGTCGACCGCTCCTCCGCCGACGGGCCCGCCGCGGACGTCCTCGACGCCCCCGCCGGCGGCCCCTACGCAGTGCGCCGCGGCGTGCTCCACCACCGCCGGCTCGCCCCGGTCGCCGTCACGCCCCCGCAGGAGCGGATCCGCAGGGACGGCACCTACCTGATCCTCGGCGGGGCCGGGGGCATCGGCCTGGAACTCACCGAATGGCTGGTGCGCGGCTACCGGGCGAAGGTCGTCCTCCTCGGACGCAGCGAACTGGACGCCGACCGCCGCGCACGGCTGCGCGCCATCGACCCGGACGGCACCCTCGTCTCCTACCGCAGGGCCGACGCGACCGACCCCGCCGCGCTGCGGGAGGCCGTCGAGTGGACCAGGAGCACCCACGGCGCCCTGCACGGCGTCTTCCACGCCACGATCGTCCTGCGCGACCAGACCGTCGCCACCATGACGGAGGAGACCTTCCGCTCCGTCCTCGACGCCAAGGCGCACACCTCCGTCGCCCTGCACGCCGCCCTGAGAGGCGTGGGAGGCCTGGACTTCGTCCTCTTCTTCTCCTCGGCGGTCGCCCTCTCCGGCAGCGCCGGCCAGGGCAACTACGCGGCCGGATCCACCTTCGAGGACGCCTTCGCCCACCACCTCGACTGGATGCTGGGGGCCCGGGTGGCCGTCATCAACTGGGGCTACTGGGGAACCGTCGGCATCGTCGCCGACGAGCGCTACCGCGAGCGGCTCGCCGCCACCGGAATCCACTCGATCACCCCGGAGGAGGGGATGGCCGCCGTGCACGCCGTGCTCGGACGCGACGACCGGCAGGTCGTCGTGGTCAAGGCCGACGCGGCCGCACTCGCCGCGGTCGGCGCCCAGCCGCGTCGGGCCGCCGGGCAACCGGCCGGCCCGGGGACGACGCCGGGCGACCCGGGGACGCCCGACGACGACGTGTCCCTGGTCCCGTCGCTGGCCCAGCTCCCCCCGGTCGCCCGGCTGCTCACCGAGGCCGACGACGCCCGCCTCACCGAGATCATGTGCGACTGGCTGTGGACGCTCTTCCGGCGCGAAGGGGTGTACCTCGGTGACGCCGAGAGCCGGCGGCCCGACGCGCTCGCCGAGCGGCTCGGCGTCGTCCCCGCGCAGCGCAGGCTCTTCGCCGAGCTCCTGCGCCAGCTGACCGAGGGCGGCTTCCTCGACGACCGGGGCGGAGCACTCGTCCCCACCGGACGCCGGGCCTCCGACCACCCCGAGGCGGACCTGGTCGAGCTGTGCGAGCGCAAGCCCGCGCTCAACCGCTTCGACCGGCTGCTGCGCCCCTGCATGCAGAACCTCTTCGGTGTGCTGCGCGGCAACGTCCGTGCCACCGACGTGATGTTCCCGGGCGGCTCCAGCGCCCTCGTCGAGGGCGCCTATCGGGGCAGCCCGGTCGTCGACCGCGCCAACGAACTCGTCGTGGGCGCCGTCCAGGACCTGCTGTCCCGCCACGAGGGCCCGCTCACCGTCATCGAGATCGGCGCGGGCACCGGCGGCACCACCGCGAGCGTCCTCCCCGCCCTCGCCGCCTCGGGCACGGAGGTGACGTACGTCTACACCGACATCTCCCGCGCCTTCCTGCGGCATGGGGAGCAGCGGTTCGCCGAGGCGCACCCGTACGTCCGCTTCCAGCGGCTCGACATCTCCGCGGACCCCGAGACCCAGGGCTTCACCCCGGGCAGCGCCGACCTGGTCGTGGCGGCCAACGTCCTGCACGCGACCGCCGACCTGCTCGCCACCCTGCGCGCGGTGAGCCGGCTGCTCAAGCCCGGAGGACGGCTGGTCCTCAACGAGGCCAGCAGCAACGTCCTCACCGCCACCCTCACCTTCGGCCTGCTCGACGGCTGGTGGCTGCACGAGGACGCCGAACTGCGCCTGCCCGGCTCCCCGTTGCTCTCCGCGCCCGGATGGCGCAAGGCCCTCGCCCTCGCCGGCTTCACCCGCAGCCGGGCCGTGCCGGCGGACGAGGGGCTGAGCCAGCACGTGGTGGTCGCGGAGACGGCACCGGGCGGCACGCCGCCCACGGCCGCCGCCGCGGCGTCCACCGCGCCGCCGCGCGCCGCGGAGCCCGCGCTCCCGTCGTCCGGGCCGTCCGGCACGGAGGGCGACGCGCTGCTGGAGGCCGCGCGGGAGTACGTGAAGGACGCCTTCGCGCAGATCCTCCAGGTGCCGCGCGAACGGCTGTGGCTGGACGAGACGTACGAGAACTTCGGCGTCGACTCGCTGACGGTGCCCCTCATCGTGGACGTCCTCGCCGAGGGCATGGGCGAGCTGCCGGTGTCCCTGCTGTTCGAGTACCCGACCGTCCGCGAAGTCGCCGACTACCTGGTCGAGCGGCACGCCGAGCGGGTGCGCGCGCTCCTTCCCGAGCCCGCCGCCGGGCCCGCCCCGGCCCCGGCCGCCGCTCCGGCTCCCGCTCCCGCGCAGGGCGTCGTCCCGGCCGTCCCCGCGCCCGGTGCCGGCGTACGTCCGGCCGCGCGCCCGGCGCAGTCCGTGCCGGACGCCGACCACCGCGTCGCGATCGTCGGCGTCGCCGGCCGCTACCCCCGGGCCGAGGACCTCGACGCCTTCTGGGAGAACCTTCGGTCCGGCCGCGACTGTGTGGGTCAGGTGCCCGCCGACCGGTGGGACCACCGGGCTCTGGTCGACGCGGACGGTCAGCCGGTGAGCCGCTGGGGCGGATTCCTGGACGGGATCGACGAGTTCGACCCCCGTTTCTTCCAGATGTCCTTGCGGGAAGCCGAACTGACCGACCCTCAGGAGCGGCTGTTCCTCCAGACCTCCTGGCACGTGCTGGAGGACGCCGGCTACACCCGGGCCCGCCTGCGGGGCAGCCGCGTCGGCGTGTACGTGGGTGTGATGTACGGGCACTACCAGCTCTTCGAGGACGAGCGGGGCCTCGCCGGCGGCATGGGCTACGCGTCCATCGCCAACCGGGTCTCGTACTTCTTCGACTTCCACGGGCCGAGCCTCGCCGTCGACACCATGTGCTCCTCCTCCCTCACCGCCATCCACCTCGCCTGCGAGGCCCTGGCGACCGGTCAGGCGGACTACGCGCTCGCCGGCGGCGTCAACCTCGCCCCGCACCCGCGCAAGTACCGCCAGCTGGCGGCCGGCGGGTTCACCGGCGAGAGCGGGCGGTGCCGCAGCTTCTCGGCGGACGGCGACGGCATGGTGCCCGGCGAGGGCGTCGGCGCCGTCCTGCTCAAGCCGCTGGCGGCGGCCGAGCGCGACGGGGACCGCATCCTCGGCGTGATCCTCGGCAGCTCCGTCAACCACGGCGGCAAGACGGGCGGATTCGCCGTGCCCAGCCCCGGCGCCCAGGGCGAGGTCATCGCCCGGGCCCTGCGCACGGCCGGAGTGCCGGCCGACGGGATCTCGTACGTCGAGGCGCACGGCACCGGGACCGCGCTGGGCGATCCGGCCGAAGTCGCCGGACTCGTTAGGGCCTTCGGTGACCTGCCGGCCGGCTCGGTCGCGCTCGGCTCGGTCAAGTCCTCCGTCGGCCACCTGGAGTCGGCCGCGGGCATCGCGGCCCTCACGAAGGTGCTGCTCCAGATGAAGGCCCGCGAACTGGCGCCCTCCCTGCACGCAGACACCCTCAACCCGGCCGTCGACTGGAACACCGTGCCCTTCCGGGTGCAGCGCGAACTCGCCCCCTGGACGGGCTCCGAGCCCCTGCGCGCGGGCGTCAGCGCCTTCGGCGCGGGCGGCTCCAACGCCCACCTCGTCGTCGAGGAGCACCGGACACCCGCCCCGCGGCCCGACGGCGCGCAGGGACCCGAGGTCTTCCCGTTCTCCGCGCGGGACGCGGAGGGACTGCGCCGCGTCGTCGCGGGCATGCGGACCTGGCTGGGTGCGACGGGCACCGGCGCCGATCCCCGGGACATCGCGGCCGCGGCCGGCGTTCCCGCCACGGCGGTGGACGAACCCCTCGACGAACTGGGCCTGGACCCGGCCACGATGGTCCGGCTGATCGGCCTCGGCGCCTCGGTCGGGGCGGGCTCCGTGCACGGCGGCACGACCCTGCGCGAGCTCGCGGGCCGCGCCGGGGGCGGCGCCGGCGTCGACCTCGTCCGCCTCGCCCGCACCCTGCAGACCGGCCGAGAGGCCATGGCCCACCGGTTCGCCGTCGTCGCACGGTCGGCGGGGGAACTCGCCGAGGCGCTCGACGCGTTCCTCGCCGGGCGGCCCGGCGGCCACGCGGGCGTCGTGACGGCCGAGCCCGGCGCCGCCTCCCTCCCCTCCGCGGCGGATCCGCACGACACGGCCCGCCGCTGGGCCGGGGGAGAGGTCTTCGACTGGGAGGCCGGCCGGCCCGGTCCGGTACCGGCCCTGTCCCTGCCCGGATACCCCTTCGCGCGGACCCGCTGCTGGATCGACGCCGTCACCCCGGCGGCTTCCGTCACCCCGGCGGCTTCCGCCGCCCCGGTGGCCCCCGCGGCCCCGGCGGCGTCCGGAACCGCGGACGTCCCCGCCCGGGGCACCCGGCTCCGGGACGCCGTACTGGCCCTGCTGGGCACGGTCACCGGATACCCCCCTGCCGACCTCGACCCGGCGGGCTCCTTCCACGAGCACGGCCTGGACTCCCTCGGCCTGATCCGGCTCGCCGACGAGGTCTCCAACGCCTTCGGCGTGCCCGTCGGTCCCGACCAGTTGCTCGCCACCCCCACCCCCTCCGCGCTCGCCGAGTGGCTGGAGAACGAGCACCCGGACGCCGCCCCGAGCCTGCCGGCAGACCCCGCGCGGGACCTGCCGGCGGAGGACGACCCGGTCGTGATCGTCGGCATGGCGGGCACCCTGCCCGGAGCACGGAACCTCGACGAGTTCTGGGCGGCCCTCCAGAAGGGCGGCGACCTCTTCTCCGAGGTGCCCGCCGACCGCTGGGACAGCGGCGCCCACTACGGGGACCCGGCCCTGCACCCCGACCGGACCCGGATCACCCGGGGCGGCTTCATGCCGGACATCGACCGCTTCGACCCGCTGTTCTTCGGCATCTCGCCCCGCGAGGCCCGCTGGATGGACCCCCGCCAGCGGCTGCTGCTGCGCACGGTGTGGTCGGCGCTGGAGGACGCGGGCATCGACCCGACCCGGCTCGCCGGCACCGACACCGGCCTGTTCGTCGGCGTCGGCTCGTCCGAGTACGCCGAGCTCGTGCAGCGCTCGGACACGGCCACCGACGCCTACTCCTCGACCGGCCTGACCCCCTCCATGCTGGCCAACCGCATCTCGTACCACCTCGACCTGCGCGGCCCCAGCGAACCCGTCGACACCGCCTGCTCCAGCTCGCTCGTGGCCCTGCACCGCGCGGCGGAGGCCCTGCGCCTCGGACACTGCGACACCGTCATCGCGGGCGGCGTCAGCCTCATGCTGTCCCCGGTCACCTTCGCCTCCCTCGAACGGGCCGGCATGCTCAGCCCCGACGGCGTGGGCCGGGCCTTCGACAAGGACGCCGCGGGATACGTGCGCGGCGAGGGCGTCGGAGCCGTCGTGCTCAAGCGGCTCAGCCGCGCCCGTGCCGACGGCAACCCGGTGCTCGCCGTCCTGCGCGGCACCGCCGTCAACCACGGCGGCCGCTCCAACTCGCTGACCGCGCCCAACCCGCGCGGCCAGGCCGAGGTGATCGTGAAGGCCCACCGCGAGGCGGGCGTGGACCCGGCGACCATCGGGTACGTCGAGACCCACGGCACCGGCACGGTCATCGGCGACCCCGCCGAGACCAACGGCCTGCGCCAGGCCTTCGCCGAGCTCTACCGCGACTGGGGCCACCCGGCTCCGGCCGCCCCGCACTGCGCCCTGGGGGCCCTGAAGAACACCATCGGCCACCTGGAACCGGCGGCCGGCATCGCCGCCGTGCTGCGCGTCCTGCTGTCGATGCGCCACGGACGGATCACCGGGGACCCGCACGGCCCGGAACTCAACCCCCACCTGGCGCTGAAGGGCACGGCCTGCGAGATCGCGGTGGAGGCACGTGACTGGACGCCCGTGGCGCCCGGTGTCCCGCGCCGCGCCGGGGTCAGCTCGTTCGGCTACGGCGGGGTCAACGCCCACGTCGTGCTGGAGGAGTACCCGGCCGACGAACCGGCGCCGTCCGGCCGTCCGGCCGTGTTCGTCCTCTCCGCCCGCGACCCGGAGCGGCTGCGGGCCACCGCACGCTCCCTCGTCGAAGCCCGGGACGGCTGGGAGCACGACCTCGCCGGAACCGCGCGTACCCTCCAGTCCGGCCGCACCGAACACGCCGAACGCCTCGCGTTCGTCGCGGACTCGGGCGAGCACGCGGTGGACACCCTGCGCCGCTACCTCGCCGGGGACGTCGCCGGCATCCACCGGGGGCGCGTCGAACGGCACGCCGACCGCGCGCCGTTCGACGGGCGGGGCGACGAGGAGACCGCCGCCGCGTGGGTGCGCGGCGCGACGGTCGACTGGTCCGCCCGATGGGAGCGGACGCCGAAGCTGCGCTCGCTGCCGCCGTACCCCTTCGCCGCCGAGCGGTACTGGTTCACCGACGGCGCCCCCGCGGCGGCTGCCGCGCAGGCGACCGCGGCGACCGTCCCGGCGACCATCCCCGCGATCGTCCCGGCGACGGCCCCCGCGGCCGTCCCGGGGCCGGCCCCCGCGGCCGTCCCGGGGCCGGCCCCCGCGGCCGTGCCGAAGGCCGCGGCCGGGTCCGTCGCACGGACCGGGGCCGGGGCCCCTTCCGGGTCGGGCTCAGCGTCCGAGTCGCGCCCCGCCTCCGAGTCGGGCTCCGGGGCGGCCGACGCTCCGGCCGGCCCGGCACCCGTCAGCCTCTTCACGGCCGAATGGGTGGCCGAGCCCGTGCCGCCCGCCGCCCCGCACCCGGGCCGGGTGCTGGTGTTCGGCGACCTGCCGGTCCCCGGTGCCGTCACCGTACGGGCCGGATCCGCCTACGCCGACGAGGGCTCCACCGTCACGATCCGCCCCGGCGAGGCCGAGGACTACGCCCGGCTGCTCGCCGCCGGCGCGGACCGGATCGTCCTCCAGTGGCCGCTGCTCCACCCCGAGCGCCCGGACCTGGGCATCGAGTCGGCCTTCCTGCTCGTACGCGCCATGACGGCCTCCCGGGCCGCCGCGCGGATCCAGGCCCTGGTGCCGGAGGGCGCCGTGGCGGAGGCCTGGGGAGGGTTCGACACCTCGCTGCGTGCCGCCCTGCCCGGCACCGCCTTCGGCGTCGTACGCGTCGCCGGCCAGGTCGAACCGGCCGCCCTGCTCGCCGAGGTGGCCGCCGAGCGGCTCTCCTCGGCAGCCGTCCGCCTCTCCGCGACCGGCCGCACCGTGCGCGTGCTCACGGAGACCGACCCGAGCCCCGTCACCGAGTCCCCGCTGCGCCCCGGGGCCGTCCACCTGGTGACCGGCGGCGCCGGCGGCCTCGGGCTGCTCCTCGCCCGTACCCTGCTGGCGCGCGGCGCCCGGGTGGCCCTCACCGGCCGGTCCTCCGCCGCGGACCGGGCCCGCGAACTCGCCGGCCTGCGCGCCCTCGGCGAGGTCGCCTACTTCCAGGCGTCCGTGGACGACCAGGCCGCCATGGCCCGCGTCGTGGCGGACGTCAAGCAGAAGTGGGGCGCGCTGCACGGGGTCTTCCACCTGGCGGCGACCGCCTCGCGCACACCGCTGCCCGGCAAGGACCTCGCGGAGTTCCGCTCCCACCTGCGGGCCCGTTTCGAGGGCACCCGTGTACTCGACGAGGTGACCCGTGACGAACCGCTGGACCTGTTCGTCCTATACTCCTCGCTGGCCGGGCAGCTCGGCGACTACGGCCTGGTCGACTACGCCGTCGGCGCCCGCTACCTCGACGGCTTCGCCGAGGAGCGCGCGGCACTGCGTACGGCCGGCCGCCGCAGCGGGCACACGGTCTCGGTCGACTGGCCCATGTGGCGTGCCGGAGGCATGCACGTCGAGGCCGAGGACGAGCGCCGCTACCTCGCCGACACGGGCTTCCGCTACCTGGAGGCCGAGGAGGGCGAACGGCTGCTCGACCTCGCCCTGCGGCTGGGGCGCCCCCAGGTCGCCGTACTGCCCGGAGCACCCGAGCGGATGCGCGAGCAGGTCGACGCGATGCGGATCCGGGAGTACGGGCACCGCGCCCGCCCGGCAGCCCCGGCAGCCCCGGCGCCTGCCGCCGCCCCGGTCTCTCCCGTCTCTCCCGCCGCTCCGGCGAACGCGGGCGATCTGACCGAGCGGCTGCGGGAGCTCGTCGCCGAACTGCTGGGCCTGGCGCCGAAGGCGCTGGACCCGGAGGCCGGCTTCGGGGAGTACGGACTGGACTCCTTCGGGCTCCAGTCCCTCTCCGTGGCACTGGAGGAGCGCTACGGCGTCTCGGTGCCGACGACGACCCTGTTCGGTGAGAACACGGTCGAGAGGCTCGCCCGGCACCTGCTCGCGGAGCACCCCTCCCTGGCGGAACGGAACCGGACGCCCGCCACCGTGAGCGGGGAACCGGCCGCCGCGCCCCTCACCGCCCCCACCATCGCCGACACCGCCACCGCCACCGCCACCGCCGCCGTCTCCGGCGCTCCTTCCGCCGTTTCGTCCACCGAGCCCGCCCGGGAGGACGCCGTCGCCATCGTCGGCATGTCCGGACGTTTCCCGGGCTCGGCGGACCTGGCGGAGTTCTGGCGGCACCTCAGGGACGGTGAGGACCTGATCACCGAGACCCCCGCCGACCGCTGGGACTGGCAGGAGGTGTCCCGGCGCTTCGGCGGCACCGCCCGCTGGGGCGGTTTCCTGAGCGACGTGGACCGGTTCGACGCGCGGTTCTTCAAGATCTCGCCCGCCGAGGCGGAGGTCATGGACCCGCAGCACCGGCTGTTCCTCGAACACACCTGGGCCGCCCTGGAGGACGCGGGCTGCCGGGCCGACCGGCTCGCCGGCCGCCGCGTCTCCGTCTTCGCCGGCGTCCAGTTCAACGACTACGAGTCGATGGTCCTGCGCGGCGAGCAGGTCAACCCCCACGCGGGCACCGGGCTCGCGCGGACCGTCCTGGCCAACCGCATCTCGTACCTGCTGGACCTCAAGGGCCAGAGCGAGAGCATCGACACCGCCTGCTCCAGCTCCCTGGTGGCGCTGCACCGCGCCGTCCGGGCCCTGCGCGCGGGGGAGAGCGAGCTCGCCGTCGCCGGCGGCGTCAGCCTGGTGCTCTCGCCGCAGACCGTGGTGGCCGGGAACCAGCTCGGGGTGCTCTCCCCGGACGGCCGCTGCAAGGCCCTGGACGCGACGGCCGACGGGTACGTCAAGGGGGAGGGCGTGGGCGTCCTCGTCCTCAAGCCGCTCTCCCGCGCCCTCGCCGACGGCGACCGGGTGCACGCGGTGATCCGCGGCAGCGCGGTCGGCCACGGCGGGCACGCCTCCTCGCTGACCGCCCCCAACCCGCTGGCCCAGGCCGCCCTGCTCGTCGAGGCTTACCGGGACGCGGGGGTACCGGTCGGGACGGTGTCCTACACCGAACTCCACGGCACCGGCACCGCCCTCGGCGACCCGGTGGAGATCGACGGCCTCGTCCGGGCCCACCGGACCCTGGCCGACGGACCCGCCACGCCCTGCGGCATCGGCACCGTGAAGAGCAACATCGGACACCTGGAGCCCGCCGCAGGCATCGCCGGAGTCATCAAGGTGGTGCTGGCGATGCGGCACCGCACCCTGCCGAAGACGCTGCACCTCCAGACGCTCAACCCGCTGATCGACCTCACCGGTACGCCGTTCCGGCCCGTACGGGAGACGACGCCGTGGGCGCCCACGGACCCCGACGGCGCGCCCCTGCCGTTGCGCGCGGGCGTCAGCTCCTTCGGCTTCGGCGGCGTCAACGCGCACGTCGTCCTGGAGGAGGCACCCGCCGGCCCGCCCCCGGCCCCGCTGCGGGACGACGCCGACGAGGTGTTCCTGCTGTCGGGCAGGGACGAAGCCGCCCTGCGCCGGTACGCCGCCGCGATGGTGGAGTTCCTCGACGCGGACGCGGACGCGGACGCGGACGCGGACAACGGCAACGGCACGGACGCGCCCGCGCTGTCGCTCGCCTCGCTCGCCTCGCTCGCGTACACCTCCCAGACCGCCCGCGTCCCCATGGCAGCCCGGCTCGCGGTGGTCGCCCGCTCCACCCGCGACCTGCGCGACCAGCTGGCCGCCCACCTCGCGGCCGAGCACGCCCCCACCGGTACGGACGGCGACCACGCCTGGCTGTCCGAACCGGAGGGCGCCGAGTACCTCGCCCGGCTGGTACGGGAGGGACGGCTCGACCGGCTCGCGCGGCTCTGGCAGGACGGCGCCGACATCGACTGGGCCGCCCTGCGCACCGACCGGCCGCAGCCGGCATCCATGCCGACCTACCCGTTCGCCCGCGAACGGCACTGGCTCCCGACGCCGGCCGCCGCCGGGGGCGCGTCCGCCCCGCAGGACTCCGCACTGCTCCTGGTCAAGCGGTGGGAGGCCGCTCCGCTGCCCCCCGCCGAACTGCCCGCCGCAATCCTGGTGCTGGCCCGCGCCGAGAACGAATCCCTCGCCACGAAGGCCTTCGGTCCCGCCGCCACGGTGGTCCGCGTGGACGACGGCGACGAGGACGCCACCCGGCGGATCGCGGGAGCGGCCCGCCTCGCGACGGCCGTGATCGACCTGGCCGACGTGTCGGACGCACCGCTCACCGCACCGGACCCCGACTGGTCGCGGATCGCGCTCCTGCGCGAGCTGGTCACCGAGAACCGCACCCGCGGCTTCAGCTACCTCCACGTGACCCGGGGGCTCACCACCTTCCGGACCGAGCGGCCCACGCTGCGCGGCGCGGCCTACGCCGGCCTCGTCCGGATGCTCACGGCCGAGTACCGCGGCCTGTCCGCGCGCACCCTCGACCTCGACACCCTGGACCCGGCCGCGCTGCGCGAGGCGGCCGCAGCCGAACTCGCGGCGACCGACCCGGTCACCGAGGCCTGCGTACGGGCGGGCGTGCGGCACCGTCCGGTGCTGCGCCCCTCCGACGGGGCGCCCGCCTCCGCCGACTGGTCCGCGGACCTGGCCGGCCGGACCGTCGTGATCACCGGAGGGACGGGCGCGCTGGGGCGGCTGCTCGCGGCCCGGCTCGTCGAGCGGGGCGCCGACCGGCTCGTGCTTCTCGGCCGCACCCCGCTGCCCGCCCGGGCCGAGTGGCCCGCCCTCCTCGCGGACCCCGGCACCGACCCGGCCCTCGCGGCCAGGCTGCGCGACCTCGCGGCCCTGGAACGCCCCGGGGCCCACGTGGCGGTCGAGACCGGCCCGCTGGACGGGATCGCCGAAGTGCTCGACCGTGCCCGGCGCGAGATGGGCCCGATCGTCGGCATCGTGCACTGCGCCGGACTCGGCGTCATGCGCGACCCGGCCTTCATCGGCAAGCGGACCGAGGACGTGCAGCGGGTCCTGGAACCGAAGACCGCCGGGCTCCAGGCCGTCCTGGACGGCTGCGCGGACGACCCGCTGCGCTTCGTCGTGCTGTATTCGTCCGTCGCGGGCGGCGTGCCCGCGCTGGCCGTCGGCCTCAGCGACTACGCGCTGGCCAACTCCGTGCTGGACCGCGTCGCCGAGTACCGCACCGCCACCGGGGGCGCCTCCCCCGTCATCCGGTCGCTGCAGTGGCCGAGCTGGCGTGCGGCCGGCATGCCCGAGGTCGACACCCCCGCCTACCGGGACCTCGGCCTGCGCACCCTGGCCCCCGAGGCGGGGCTGGACCTGCTGGACCGCGCCATGAGCGGCCCCGACCCGGTCGTGCTGCCCTGCGTCGTGGACGCCGGACGCTTCGACGCCGCCCGGCTGCTGGCCGTGCCCGCGCCGGGCCGGCCGGACGGGACGGCGCCCGCGCCGGCTCCGGCGGCCCCGCGCGGGGTACCGGCCGCGCACGGCCTCGTCCGCCGCGTCACCGGCGTCATCGCCTCGACGCTCCGGCTCGACCCCGGGGCGATCGGAGGGGACGAGGACTTCGCAGACCTGGGCGTGGACTCGATCATGATCGCCCAGATCATCGCCGCGCTGGAGCGGGATCTCGGCGTCGTGGCGGAGCCCTCGACCATCCTGGAGAACCCGACCGTGGCCCTCCTCGCCGAGGCCCTGCGCGACCAGGTGCCGGAGCTCGAGACCCCTACGGAGGACGCCGCCCCGGCCGTCGCGCCCGCCGTCCCGCCGGCCCCTGCCGAGCCCACCGCTGCGGCCCAGGCCCCTGCCGTGGTCACCGCTGCGGCCCCGGCCGAGGCCGTCGCGTCCGGCGCTCCCGTCGCCGGAGCGGCCGCGCGGCGTGAGGACATCGCCGTCATCGGCATCGCCGCGCACTTCCCCGGCGCCCCGGACCACGGCACGTTCTGGCGGAACCTGATGTCCGCGACGGACTCCGTCACGGAGGTGCCGGCCTCCCGCTGGGACAAGGACCGCTTCTGGCGGCCCGACCCGCAGCCCGGCACCACCGTCAGCAAGTGGGGCGGCTTCCTCGACGCCATCGAGGACTTCGACCCCGAGCACTTCCGGATCGACCCGGCCGGGGCCGCACACGTCGACCCCCTGGTCCGGCAGGTCCTGGAGACCGGCGTGGAATGCCTGGCCGACGCCGGACTCACCCCCGAGGAGGTCGCGGGCCGGCGCGTGGGCGTCTTCGCAGGCGCCCGTGCGGCGAACTTCGGCGCGCACGTCGCCGCGGCGGGTCCGCACTCGATCAGCGGAATGGCGCAGAACTTCATCGCCGCGCAGCTCTCCCACCACCTCGACCTGCGAGGACCGTCCGTCGTCGTCGACAGCGCCTGCTCCAGCGCGCTCGTCGCCGTGCACATGGCAGCCGCCGGCCTGCGGACCGGGGAGTGCGACCTGGCCTTCGCGACCGGGGTCGACATCCTCCTCGACGAGGTGCCCTTCGTCGGGATGAGCGGGGCGGGCGCACTGTCGCCCACCGGGCGCTGCCACACGTTCGACGAGCGGGCCGACGGCATCGTCCTCGGCGAGGGCGCCGGCACGCTGCTGCTCAAGCGGCTGTCCGACGCCGTGCGCGACGGCGACCGGATCTATGCGGTGATCGAGGGCAGTGCCGTCAACAACGACGGCCGCACCATGGGCATCACGACACCGAACCCGCGCGCACAGCGGGAGGTGATCGAGGCGGCCCTGGCCGACGCCGGTGTCTCCCCGGCCCAGCTGGGTTACGTGGAGGCCCACGGCACCGGCACCATGATCGGTGACCCGATGGAACTGAAGGCGCTCACCGAGGCCTTCCGCGCCCGCACCGACGAGGTCGGCTTCTGCGGCGTCGGCAGTGTGAAGACCAACATCGGACACACCCTCAGCGCGGCCGGCATGGCCGGACTGATCAAGGTCCTGCTGTCGGTCCACCACGCGCAGCTGCCGCCGACGCTGCACTGCGAGACCCTCAACCGCCGTTTCCGCTTCGAGGAGTCGCCGCTGTTCCCCGTACGGGAACCGCGCGGATTCACCGGCCGCGACGGCACGCGCCGGGCCGCCGTCAGCTCCTTCGGGTTCGGCGGCACCAACGCCCACATGGTGGTGCGCCAGGCACCCGGATCCCACGTCCCCGCGCGCGGACCGCTGGACCCGCCCCGCTACCGGCGGCGGCGCTTCTGGTTCGACCGGCCCACGTCGCACACCCCCGCACAACCGCCCGTACCGGCCCCCGCGCCGTTCTTCGAGCTCGAGTTCTCCGCCGTGCCGGAAGGAAAGAAATGAACCCGTTGGACGGCCTGATCTGCTCCGTGGTGGTGCGCGGTACCGACCCGGTGCTGCGTGACCACCGCGTGCACGGCACGCGCATCCTGCCCGGAGTGTCGTTCCTCGACATGATCTACCGGATCCTGCGGGCCCGTGGTGTCGACACCTCCCGCGTGGAGCTGCGCCGCGTGCTGTTCCGCAACCCCGTGGCCGCCGGCCCGGACTTCGACACCGAGCTGCGGGTGGAGTTCACGGCGGACGCGGACGGCCACCGGGTCTCCGTCACCGGAACCCGCCGCCCCACGGGCGAGACCGAGCCGGTCCTCGACTGCCGGCTCCATCTGGACCTGCCCTTCCCGGCCGAGGCCGTCGACCTGTCCGCCCTGCGCGCGCGCACGCCCCGTACGGCCGACATGGCCGACCTCTACGCGCTCGTTCGCCGGACCGGCATCGAGCACGGGGAGTTCATGCGCGCCAGGGGCACCCTGCACGTCGGCGACGGCGAGCTGCTCGCGGACCTGTCGCTGGGCCCGGAGGCCGCCGCGTACGCGGACTACTTCCACCTGCACCCGGCCGCGCTGGACTCGTCGACGCTGCTGCCGACGCAGTTCGCCACGGCCGGGGCCGGCGCGGCGGCCCGGCCCTACATCCCGATGCTCATCGACTCCTTCCGGGCCCGGGGGCCGGTCGGGGCCCGCACCCTGGTGCACGCCACCCCGCCCCGCGCCACCGGCCCCGCCGGCGACCTGACCACCTGCGACCTGCGCTTCCTCGACGCCGACGGCGGCATCCTGCTGTGGCTGCGGGGCCTCACCTCGAAGCGCGTCCGGGAGGAGGACGCCATCACCCGGCTGGACGGCTCCCCGCGCGCGGCGGAGCCGGCCGTGACCGCGCCGGCCGGGGCCGTGCCCGTCGGGGAAACGGCCGCGAGCCTGGTGCACGGCCTGCTCGCCGAACGGCTCGGGCGGGCCGAGTTCGACGAGGAGGCGGGCTTCTACGAGCTGGGGCTGGACTCGACGGCGCTGCTGGGCATCTCCGCCGACCTGGAGCGGGCGTACGGCACCGACTTCTCGCCCACCCTGCTGTTCGAGCACAGCTCCTTCGCGGCCCTCGTCGAGTACCTGGGCGCGTACGAACTGCCCCAGGGCGGGGCCCGCGGGGCCGTCGGGGCGCCGCAGGAGCAGGACGTACGCGAGGACCTGCCCGCCGAGGTGGTCTGGTTCGAGCCCCGCTGGCGGGACGCGCCCCTGCCGCCGGCACCGGCACCGGCACCGGCCTCCGTCCTGACCGTCGACGGGAGGACGGCGCGCGACCGGGCGGCCCTGCTCGCCGGGCACGACGCCTCCGACGTGCTCTGGACCCCCGCCGATCCGCAGGACGTCGAGGGCGAGGCCGTCGCCCTGACCGGCTTCGCGGCCGCCCTGCTGCGCAACCGGCGCAGCCCCGTACGGATCGTCTGCCACCTGCCCCTGGGTGCGGCGGCGTCGGCGGTCGCGGGTCTGCTGCGCACGCTCCACCGGGAGCAGCCCGGCGTGCGCGCCGCGGTGGTGTGCTCCCCGGAGCGCGCCGATGCCCTGGCCGAGCTCGCCGCGGGCGTACCAAACGTGGAAGTGCGTTACGAAGCGGGCCGGCGCAGCGTGCGCGAGATCCTGCCCACCCCGGCCCCGGACCACCCGGCCCGGCTGCGCGAACGGGGCGTGTACCTGATCACGGGCGGGCTCGGCGGCGTGGGCCTGTCCCTGGCCCGGCACCTGGCGCGGACCGTCCGGGCCCGGCTCGTGCTCTGCGGACGGACGGCCGCCGACTCCGCGGCCACCGCCGCGCTGAGCGCCGAACTGACCGCCCTCGGGGCCGAGGTGCAGGTGGTCGGCGCGGACGTCTCCCGCGCCGAGGACGTGCGCCGCGCGGTCGGCCTGGCGCTCTCCCGGTTCGGCGCGCTGGACGGGGTGGTGCACGCCGCCGGCGTGCTGCGCGACGGGCTGATCGCGGGCAAGAGCGCCGCGGACGTGCGTGCCGTACTGGCACCCAAGGTCACCGGCACCCGCCTGCTGTACGAGGCCACCCGGGACCTGGGGCTGGATTTCCTCGTGCTCTGCTCGTCCACGGCCGCCGCCTGGGGGAACCAGGGCCAGGCCGACTACGCGTGCGCCAACGCCTTCCTCGACGGCTTCGCCGAGGGCAAGCCGGGGGTCGTGTCGATCGGGTGGCCCGGCTGGGCGGACGGAGGCATGCGGCTCGACGACCGCGCACTGCGCCGGATGGGCCTGCAGGCCATGGACACCCCGACCGCGGTGGACATCATGCTCCGGGCCGTGGGCAGCGGCCGGCCGCACCTGGTGGCCTTGGTGGGCTCGGCGTCCGAGATCACCGAACGGTTCACCGTCGAGGCCCCGGCCGCTGCGGCCCCGGCGGTTGCGGCCCCCGCTGTTCCGGCCCCGGCCGTCGCGTCCCCCGCCGCTGCGGCCGCGGACGTCACCGCCGTCACCGCCCCCGTGACCCCCCTGACGGGGGCCTGCGACGGCACCGGCGACGAGGACGACGCGATCGCCGTCGTGGGGATCAGCGGCCGCTACCCGGGCGCCCGCACGCTCGACGAGTTCTGGGAGAACCTCAAGGCCGGCCGTGACGGCATCACCGAGGTGCCGGCCGGCCGCTGGGACCACCGTGCGATCCACAGCGACGCCAAGGGCGTGCCCGGACGCTCGTACGGCCGCTGGGGCGGATTCGTCGACGGCATCGACGAGTTCGACGCCGTGTTCTTCCACATCTCGCCCAACGAGGCGGCCGTCCTCGACCCGCAGGAGCGGCTGTTCCTCCAGGAGGCCTGGCACGCCTTCGAGGAGGCGGGACACGCGCCCTCCGCCTGGCGGGGCCGCGCCGTCGGCGTGTTCGCGGGCGTGATGTACAACCAGTACCAACTGCACGGCGTCCGCGAGGAACCGGGCCTCGTGCCCTCGTCGTTCAGCGCGTCGATCGCCAACCGCGTCTCCTACTTCCTCGACCTCAAGGGGCCGAGCATCGCGCTCGACACCATGTGCTCCTCCTCGCTGACGGCGTTGCACCTGGCCGTCGAGGCGATCCGGCGGGGCGAGTGCGAGGCCGCGCTCGCGGGAGGCGTCAACCTGCACGTCCACCCCAACAAGTACCTGCTGCTCAGCCAGTCGTCCTTCCTCTCCACCGACGGCCGCTGCCGTGCCTTCGGCGAGGGCGGCGACGGCTACGTGCCCGGCGAGGGCGTCGGCGTGGTGCTGCTCAGGCCGCTGCGCGACGCGCTGCGCGACGGAGACCACGTACACGCCGTCATCCGCGGTACGGCCCTCAACCACGGCGGTCACACCGGGGGGTTCTCCGTGCCCGGCCCGGCCTCGCAGGCCGCCCTCGTCCGCGACTCGCTCACCGGGGCGGGTGTGGACCCTGCCGACCTCGGCTACCTGGAGGCGCACGGCACCGGCACCAGCCTGGGCGACCCGATCGAGGTCACCGCCCTGGAGCGGGCCTTCGACGCCGTCGGCGCGGGCCGGGGGCCCTGGCCCATCGGATCCGTCAAGTCCAACATCGGCCACCTGGAGTCGGCGGCGGGCGTCGCCGCGCTCACCAAGGTCGTCCTCCAGATGCGCCACCGCGCACTGGTGCCCTCCCTGCACGCCGAACCGCTCAACCCGGCAGTGGACTGGGCCGGTTCGCGGTTCCGCGTGCAGCGCACCCTGGAACCCTGGAAGCCGCACGCGGACGCTCCGCTCACCGCGGCGATCAGTTCCTTCGGCGCGGGCGGCGCCAACGCCCACGTGGTGCTGGCCGAACACCCGGTCGCGCGGGGGCCGCAGGCCCCGGAAGAGGACCGCCCCCGGCTCTTCGTGCTCTCCGCGAAGGACGCCACCCGGCTCGACGAGACCGTGGCGCTGCTGCTCGCGCACCTGGACCGGACCGGCCGGGGCGCCGGCCCCGACGCCTTGGAGCGGATCCTGACCGAGGTCGTGGGCTTCCCCGTCGATCCCGGTGAGCCCTTCGCGGAACTCGGCCTCGACTACCCGCGCCTGTCCCGCCTCTCCCGGCGCATCGAAGAGGAGTTCGGCGTCCGGCTCCGCGTCGACGGGGGGACGACCCCGGCCGAGCTGACGCGCCGCCTCACCGGTACCGGCGAGGGCGTGGACGCGGCGGCGCTCGCCTTCACGCTCTGGTCCGGACGCGACCACCTCGACGAGCGGCTCGCCGTCGTCGCCACGACGACGGCCGAGTTCGCCGAGGCGCTCCGCACCGGTGCGGGCTGGTACCGCGGACGCAGGCGCCGCTCCGCCGCACCGGTCCACGGCCACGACCTGCGCGAGCTGGCCCGGGCCTGGGTCGAGGGCGCCGCGATCACCCTGCCCGAGCCCGAGCGGCCGCGGCGGCTCTCGCTGCCCGGCTACCCGTTCGCCCGCGAGCGCCACTGGGTCGACACCACCCGCACCCCGTCCGGGAGTTCCCCGGGCGCGGCCGAAGAGGTCGAACTGCCGGACGGACACGTGTTCAGCACGCGGATCTCCACGGCGGAGCGGCCCTGGCTGGCCGACCACACCGTCGACGGCGTCGTACTGGTTCCCGGGACGTACTTCGTCGACCTGGCCCTCCGGGCGGGAGCCCGCCTGCACTGCCCCCGGATCGCCGAACTCGTCACCCACACCCCGCTGGCAGCCGGCGAGGCCGACCTGCGCCTCCTGGTGGACCTCGCCGAGCCCGACGGGACGCGGGCCTTCCGGATCCACGCCCGCACCGGGGACGGCGGCTGGACGAGCCACGTCACCGGCGTCCTCGCCCCCGCGTCCGAGGAGCCCCCGGTGTCCCCGGCACTGCCCGGGGACGCCGAGGAACTCGACGTCACCCGCCTCTACGAAACGCTCACGGGGTACGGGCCCGCCTTCCGGGGTCTGCGCCGCGCCTGGCGCACCGCCGACGCCGTCTTCGCGGAGGTCGTCGTACCCGAGGTCGTTTCCGACGGCGCTCGCGACGGCGATCCCGGGGCGCACGCGCTGCACCCGGTGCTCCTCGACGCCGCCCTGCACACGGTGGCCCTCACCTCGGCCCTCGACGGGGACGGCCCCTACCTGCCGTTCGCCTGGTCCGGCGTACGCGTGCACACTCCCGGTGCGACCGCCGCCCGGGTACGGGTGGTCCACCACCGGGCCGACGCGGTCGAGCTCCTGCTCACGGACCACGCGGGCGCGCCCGTGGCCTCCGTCGACTCGGTGCTGCTGCGCCGGGCGGACGCTCCGGCCGAGCCGCTCCACCAGGTGGAGTGGCTGCCCGTCGGGACCCCCGAGCCGTCACCGGGGGCCCGCTACGCGGTCGTCGGCGCGGACCCGGAGGGGATCGGCGCAGCCCTGGAGGCTTCCGGGGCACAGCTGGTGCGGGCCGAGGACCTTGACGCCTTGACGGACGTGCCGCCCGTGGTGGTCCTGCCCGTCCCGGCCGCCCCGTCCGAAGCCGCCGAGGGCGCCCCGGCCGCCCGCGCCCTCACCACCGAGGTGCTCGGCCGGCTCCAGCAGTGGCTCGCCGGCCGGCGGTTCGCGTCCGCGCGGCTGGTCCTCGTCACCACCGCCCCCGGCCTGGCCACGGCCGCTGCCTGGGGGCTGGTGCGCTCCGCGCAGTCCGAACACCCCGGCCGCTTCGGTCTCGTGGACGCCGAGGACCTCGCGCCGCTGTCCCGCGCGCTCGGCTCCGACGAGCCGCACCTGCGCCTGCTCGACGGCCAGGTGCTGGGAGCCCGGCTGGTCCGCGTACCGGCCCCGGCGCCGGCGCCCGAACCGCGCCCGGCCGGCACCGTCCTGGTGACCGGTGCGAGCGGCGCCCTCGCCGGACCGGTGGTCCGCCACCTCGTGGAGCGGCACGGCGTACGCGACCTGCTGCTGGTCAGCCGCAGCGGCCGGGTCCCGGCCGGGCTGGCCGGACTGGACGCCCGGGTCGAGGCGGCCGCCTGTGACGTGGCCGATCGCGCCGCCCTGGAGACCCTGCTGGCCGGCCGCCGGGTGACCATGGCCGTGCACGCCGCGGGAGTACTCGACGACGGGGTGGTCACCGCCCTCGACGCGGAGCGCCTGGAGCGGGTGCTGCGGCCCAAGACCGAAGGCGCCGCCCACCTCGACGCACTGCTGCCCGACGCCGAACTGGTGCTGTTCTCCTCCGTGGCGGGCGTACTGGGCGGCCCGGGGCAGGGCAACTACGCCGCCGCCAACGCCTTCCTGGACGCCCTCGCCCGCCAGCGCGCCGCATCCGGCCGCCGGGCCGTGTCCGTGGCCTGGGGGCCGTGGGCGCTCGACGAGGGCATGGCCGCCGACCGGGACCGCCTGGCCCGCGGCGGCATCGAGCCGCTCCCCACCGAGGCGGCCCTCGGCCTGCTCGACGCGGCCCTCGCCGGACCGCACCCGGCGGTCACCGTCCTGCGGCTCGGGCGCGGCCCGGCCGCCGTCGTACCGCACGTGCTGCGCAGCCTGGTACGCACGTCGGCGCCGGCCCCCGCCGCCGACCCGGGCCTGGCCCACCTCGGTCCCGACGAGCGGCGCGCCAGGCTGTCGGCGCTCGTCCGGGGACAGGCCGCGGCCGTCCTCGGCTACGCGGACGCCGGCATGATCGAATCCGACCGGTCCTTCCAGGAACTCGGCTTCGACTCGCTGAGCTCCATCGAGTTCCGCAACCGGCTGGGCACGGCCGTCGGCCTGCCCCTGGAGGCCACGCTCGTCTTCGACCACCCCACCCCGGCCGATCTGGTCACCCACCTCGACGAGCGCTTCGGCGGCGAGTCCGAGGCGACCGACCTGCCGACCCTGTTCGCGGCCTTCGACCGCCTGGCCGCCGCCCTCACGGCGGCGGCCACGGACGACGTGTCCCGCGACCGCACCGCGGAACGCGTCCGCGGCCTGCTCGACCACCTGACACCCCGCACCGCGACGGAACCCGTCACCGCGTTCGCCTCGGCGACCGACGACGAGGTCTTCGCCCTGATCGACGCCGAGCTCGGCAGCCCGCTGCCGGGACTGGAGGAACGCTCCCGATGACCAACGAGGACAAGCTCCGCGACTACCTGCGCCGGGTGACCGCGGAACTGCAGTCGACGCGGCAGCGGCTGCGCGACGTGGAGGAGCGATCCGCCGGGCCGGTCGCCATCGTCGGCATGGCCTGCCACTACCCGGGCGGCGTCGAGTCCCCCGACGACCTGTGGTCGCTCGTCGCCGAGGGCCGGGACGGGATCACCCCCTTCCCCGGCGACCGGGGCTGGGACCTGGACACGCTCCACCACCCCGACCCCGACCACCCGGGCACGACCACCGTCCGCGAGGGCGGATTCCTGCACGGCGCCGCCCGGTTCGACGCGGGCTTCTTCGGGATCTCGCCCAAGGAGGCGCTCCACACCGACCCCCAGCAGCGGCTGATCCTCCAGACGTCCTGGGAGGCCGTCGAGCGCGCCGGCCTGGACCCGAGCTCGCTGCGCGACAGCCGCACCGGCGTGTTCACCGGCGTCATGCACCACGACTACCCGGGCGCCCAGGGCGCCGGCAGCGTCGTCTCCGGCCGCGTCGCCTACCAGCTGGGCCTGCGCGGCCCCGCCATCACGGTGGACACCGCCTGCTCCTCGTCGCTCGTCGCCCTCCACCTGGCCGTGCGGTCCCTGCGCCGGGGCGAGTGCGACATGGCCCTCGTCGGAGGGGCCACGGTGATGGCCACCCCCGCCGCCTTCGTGGAGTTCAGCCGCCAGCGCGGCCTGGCCCCCGACGGCCGCTGCAAGCCCTTCGCCGCCGGAGCGGACGGCACCGCCTGGTCCGAGGGCGCCGGCGTCATCGTCGTCGAACGCCTCGCGACCGCCCTGGCCGCCGGCCGCCGCGTGCTCGCCGTGGTCCGGGGCACCGCCGTCAACTCCGACGGCGCCAGCAACGGCCTCACCGCCCCCAACGGCCCCGCCCAGCAGCGCGTCATCCGCGAGGCCCTCGTCGACGCCGGCCTGACCCCCCAGCAGGTCGACGCGGTGGAGGCACACGGCACCGGCACCCCCCTCGGGGACCCGGTGGAGGCCCAGGCCGTGCTCGCCGCCTACGGCAGGCAGCGCACCCGGCCGCTGCGCCTGGGATCGGTCAAGTCCAACCTGGGGCACACCCAGGCCGCCGCCGGCGTCGCCGGCATCGTCAAGATGGTCATGGCCATGCGGCACGGGGTGCTGCCCCGGACCCTGCACCTCGACGCCCCGACCCCGTACGTGGACTGGCCGGCGGGCGGTGTGGAACTCCTCACCGAGGACGCACCCTGGCCCGCCGGTGCGGATCCCCGCCGTGCGGCCGTGTCCTCCTTCGGGGTCAGTGGCACCAACGCCCACGTGATCCTCGAGGAACCTCCGCTGCCGGTGGACGACCGGACCGCCGAACGGCACGACGACCGGCCCACGGACGCGGCGAGCCCCAAGAGCCCCAAGAGCGCCGAGAGCGCCGAGAGCGCCGAGAGCCCCGCGACATCGGCCGCCGGGCCCGGCCCCCTGGCCTGGACCCTGTCCGCCCGATCCGACGCCGCACTGCGCGCCCAGGCCTCCACCCTCACCGCCTTCCTGACCGGGCACCCGCAGGAGCCGCGCCCCGAGGACGTGGCCCTCTCCCTGGCCACCACCCGCGCCTCCCACGAGCACCGCGCGGTCGTCCTCGGCGGCGACCGGGCCGAACTCCTCGCCGCACTGGACGACCTGGCCGCCGGCCGGCCCTCGCCCACCGTCGTCGAAGGGACCACCGGGCAGAGCGGCGGCGTGGCCTTCCTCTTCCCCGGACAGGGTTCGCAGTGGCGGGACATGGCCGTGCGCCTGCTGGACACCAACGCGGTGTTCCGGGAACGGATAGCCCAGTGCGAGACCGCCCTGGCCCCCCACGTGGACTTCGAGCTGACCGCCGTCCTGCGCGGGGAACAGGACCTGGACCGGGTCGACGTCGTCCAGCCCGCCCTGTTCGCCGTCATGGTCGCCCTCGCCGAGGTGTGGCGCTCCCTCGGCGTCCGCCCGGCCGCCGTCGCCGGACACAGCCAGGGCGAGATCGCCGCCGCCTGCGTGGCCGGCGCCCTCACCCTCGAGGACGCCGCCCGCGTCGTCGCCCTGCGCAGCCGGGCCCTGACCGCCCTCTCGGGCCGCGGCGGCATGGTCTCCCTCGCGCTGCCCGCCGACCAGGCGCGCGACCGGCTCCGCCGCTGGGACGGCAGGCTGTCGCTGGCCGCCGTGAACGGCGCGGCCTCCGTGGTCGTCTCGGGCGACACCGACGCCCTCGACGAACTCCTCGCCGCCTGCGAGGAGGACGGCGTGCGGGCCCGGCGCGTCGACGTGGACTACGCCTCGCACAGCGCGCACGTGGAAGGCGTCCGCGCACAGGTCCTGGAGGCCCTCGCCCCCGTCAGGCCGCTCGCCCCCGAAATCCCCTTCTTCTCCTCCGTGGAAGGCCGCTGGATCGAAGCCGCCGACGCCTTCGACGCCGACTACTGGTACCGGAACCTGCGCGAGACCGTCCGCTTCGACGAGGCCGTCACCGCCCTCGTCCGGCGCGACTGCACCACCCTCCTGGAGGTCAGCCCCCACCCGGTGGTCACCACCGGCGCACAGGAGACCGTCGACGCGCTCGGCACCGACACCGCCGTCGCCCACACCCTGCGCCGCGACGAAGGCGGCCCCGAGCAGCTGCTCCACGCCCTCGCCCAGCTGTACGTGAAGGGCGTACGCCCCGACTGGTCCGCGCTCTGGCCCGAAGCACGCCGGATCGACCTGCCCACCACCACCTTCCTCACCGAGCCGTACTGGCTGCGCCCCGGCCCCGGCGCCGGCGGCGCGGGCGCTCTGGGCCTCGACGAGGTCGACCACCCCGTCCTGCGCGCCGCCCTGCCCGCCGCCGAGGGCCTGGTGCTCACCGGCCGGCTCGGCCTGGCCGCCCAGCCCTGGCTCGCCGACCACACCGTCGAAGGACAGGTGGTCCTGCCGGGCGCGGCCCTCGCGGAGCTCGCCTCCCGGGCGGCGGACGAGGCCGGCTGCGCCGCCGTCGACCAGCTCACCCTGCTCACACCGGTCCTCCTCCCCGACGAGGGCGACATCCGCCTGCGCGTGGACATCACGGCCCCGGCCGAGGACGGCTCGCGCGGACTGACCCTGAACACCCTCACCGGGGCGGGCCACTGGACCACGCACGCCACCGGCGTGCTCCTGCCCCACGCCGCCGAACCGGTGCCCGCCACCACCGCGTGGCCGCCGCCCGGCGCCGAACCCCAGGACGTCGAAGCCCTCTACGCGACCCTGGAGGACGCGGGCCTGACCTACGGCCCGGCCTTCCGCGGCCTGCGGGCGCTGTGGCGGGGACGCGCCGGGGACCTCCACGCCGAGGTCGCACTGCCCGACGCCGACCAGGCCGGCGCGTTCACCCTCCACCCGGCCCTGCTCGACGCGTGCCTGCACCCCGTCGCCCTCGGCGGGTTCCTCACCACGGGAGACGGCCGCCGCCCCGCGCTGCCCTTCGAATGGCAGGGCCTGCGCTTCCACGCCGCAGGCGCCGACACCGTGCGCGTGACCCTGTCCGCCGCCGGACCCGACGCCGTCCGCCTCACCCTCACCGACACCACCGGGGCACCCGTCGCCTCGGTCGACACCCTCGTGCTCCGCGAGCTTCCGGCGGGCGCCCTCGGCCGCCCGGACCGGGGCGACCTGCTGCGCCCCGACCAGGTGACGCGGCCCCTGCCCGGCGACGGGAACGAGGACTACGCCGTACGCGACCCGGAACTCGCCCGGCAGCTGGGCAAGCAGCCCACCCGGGACCCCGCGCGCCACGTCCTGGTGCCGGCTCCGGCCGGCGAGCCGGGCGAGGCCGTGCGCGCCGCGCTCACCCTCGTCCACGACTGGCTGGCGGACGAGAGCCACCCGGAGTCCACGCTCGTCCTCGTCACCCGCCGGGTCCACCACGACGTGGCGGAAGCCGCCGTCGCGGGTCTCGTGCGGTCCGCCCAGCTCGAACACCCCGACAGCTTCAGGGTGCTGGACCTGGCCGATCTCGACGAGAGCACCCTGGCCGCGATCCCCGCCGCCCTCGCCACGGACGAGCCCCAGCTCACCCTGGCCTCCGGGACCGCGACCGTCCCCCGGCTGGTCCGCGCCCTCCCCGCCCCGGCGGCGACCGGCGAGCTCGGCCGGACCCTGGTGACCGGCGCCTCCGGCACCCTGGGCCAGCTCGTCGCCCGGCACCTCGTCCACGCACACGGCGTACGCGACCTGGTGCTGGCCGGCCGACGCGGCTCCGCGGCACCCGGCATGGCCGCCCTCACGCAGGAGCTGACCGGCGCCGGAGCCCAGGTCCGGGCCGTCGCCTGCGATGTCACCGACCGCGCCGCGCTCGCGGTACTGGCCGGCGGAGCCTCCTTCACGACCGTCGTGCACGCCGCCGGCGTCCTCGACGACGGCCTGGTGAGCGGACTGACCCCCGAACGCCTCGACCGCGTGCTCGGGGCGAAGCTGGACGCCGCGCTCCACCTCCACGAACTGCTGCCCCAGGCACGCCTGGTGCTGTTCTCCTCGGCCGTCGGCATCCTCGGCGGCCTCGGCCAGGCCAACTACGCCGCCGCCAACGCCGGCCTCGACGCCCTGGCCCGCCGCCGCCACGCCGAGGGCCTGCCCGGCATCTCCCTTGCCTGGGGCCTGTGGGACGCCACCAGCGGCATGACGGACGGCGTCGACCGGGACCGCCTGGGCCGTTCCGGCTTCCACCCGCTCCCGACCGCGGACGCCCTCGCCGCCCTGGACTCCGCCCTGGCCTCGGACGAGCCGGTGCTCGCCCCGATCCGGCTCGACCCCGGCGCCCTGCGGGCACAGGGAGAGGGCGTCCCCGCGCCGCTGCGCGAACTGTCCGGGAAACCGGCACGCCGTACCGCCGCACCCGGGGGCGGCGCCGCCGTATCCGAACTGGCCGCACGCCTCGCCGGGAAGACCGCCCCCGAGCGCCTGCGCACCCTGCTCGACCTCGTCGTCGGGCACACTGCCGCCGTCCTCGGACACGCCTCGCCGGAGGCGGTCGATCCCGGCCGGGCCTTCAAGGACGCCGGCTTCGGCTCGCTCGCCGCCGTCGAACTGCGCAACCGGCTCGCCGGAGCCACGGGCCTGCGCCTGCCGGCCACCCTCGTGTTCAGCCACCCCAACCCCGCGGCGGTCGCCCGCCACCTGGACGAACTCCTCGCGGGCACGGCCCCGGCGGCCGCTCCCGCGGTCCGCGCCCCGGCCGCCGACGCGGACGACCCCGTCGTCCTCGTCGGCCTCGGATGCCGGCTCCCCGGCGGCGTCCGCACACCCGACGACCTCTGGGAGATGCTGGTCTCCGAACGCGACGGCATCGGCCCGTTCCCCGACGACCGGGGCTGGCCCCTGGAGCGCCTCTACGACCCCGACCCGGCCGCACCCGGCACCACCTACACCCGGCACGGCGGCTTCATGGCCGACGCGACCGCCTTCGACGCCGCCTTCTTCGGGGTGGCGCCCCGCGAGGCCGTCGCGATGGACCCGCAGCAGCGGATCCTGCTGGAAACCGTCTGGGAGGCCTGCGAGGACGCCGGCATCGACCCGGCCTCGCTCCGCGGCACCCGGACCGGCGTCTTCGTGGGCGCCATGTACCAGGACTACGGCCGCCTCCTGGAGAACGCCGCCGCCGAGGGCTTCCTCGCCCCGGGCGTCGGCGGCGGTGTCCTGTCCGGACGGGTCGCCTACACCTACGGGCTGGAAGGCCCGACCGTCACCGTCGACACGGCCTGCTCCTCCTCGCTGACCGCCCTGCACCTCGCCGCCCAGGCGGTACGGGCGGGGGAGTGCGACCTCGCGCTCGCCGGCGGAGTGACCGTGCTGTCCACACCGGTGCCCTTCGTCGAGTTCAGCCGCCAGCGCGGACTGGCCGCCGACGGACGGTGCAAGCCCTTCGCCGCCGCGGCCGACGGCACCGCACTCGGCGAGGGTGCCGGAGTGGTGCTCGTCGAACGCCTCTCCCGGGCCCGCGCCCAGGGCCACGAGGTGCTGGCCGTACTGCGCGGCAGCGCCCTCAACTCCGACGGCGCCAGCAACGGCCTCACCGCCCCCAACGGCGCAGCCCAGGAGAAGGTGATGCGCGCGGCGCTCGCCGCGGCCGGCCTGCTCCCCGCCGACGTCGCCGCCGTCGAGGCGCACGGCACCGGCACGGCCCTCGGCGACCCCATCGAGGCGCAGGCGCTCCTCGCGGTCTACGGCCAGGACCGTCCGGCCCCGCTGCTGCTGGGCTCGCTGAAATCCAACGTGGGCCACGTCCAGGCGGCCGCCGGGATCGCAGGAGTGATCAAGGCGGTCCTGTCCCTCCGCAACGGTCTGCTGCCCCGGAGCCTGCACATCGACGAGCCCTCCCCGCACGTCGACTGGACCGCCGGCGACATCGCCCTGCTGGACCGGGCGCAGCCGTGGCCCGAGGAGACCGGCCCGCGCCGCATGGGAGTCTCCTCCTTCGGCATCAGCGGCACCAACGTGCACGTGCTGATCGAGCAGGCACCGGGCCCCGAGGACGCCCCCGACCCGCTGCCCGCCCTGGACGGCGTGCCCTGGATGCTGTCGGCGCGCTCCGAACAGGCCCTGCGCGGCCAGGCCCGGCGACTGCTGGAGTCGGACACCTCCGACCTCCCCGCCGTGGCGCGGGCCCTGTCCACCACCCGGGCCGCCCACCGCCACCGGGCCCTGGTGACCGGCGCCGACGCACAGCAGCGGCGCGCCGCCCTCACGGCCCTGGCCTCCGACGGCACGGCCGACGGCCTGCGCCGGGCCCGCGCCGCCGGGCAGCGGCTCACCCTGCTCTTCACCGGGCAGGGCAGCCAGCTCCCCGCGATGGGAAGGGGCCTGTACGAGACCTTCCCCGTGTACGCGCAGGCCTTCGACGAGGTGTCCGCGCACTTCCGGCCCGACACCCCGCTGCGCGAAGCGGTCTTCGAGCGGACGGACCTGCTGGACCGCACCGAATACACCCAGCCGGCCCTGTTCGCCCTCCAAGTGGCCCAGTTCCGGCTGCTGTCGAGCTGGGGCGTCACCCCGGACTCCTTGATCGGGCACTCCATCGGCGAGCTCTCGGCGGCCTGCGTCTCGGGCCTGATCCCGCTCGCCGACGCCGCCGCCCTCGTCGCCGCCCGCGGCCGGGTCCTCGGCGAACTGCCCGCAGGCGGAGCCATGGTGGCCGTACGGGCGACGGAGGAGGAAGTCCTCGCCGTCCTCGAGGGCCGCACCGACCGCTTGGGCATCGCCGCCGTCAACGGACCCCGCTCGGTCGTCCTGTCCGGGGACGAGGAAGAGGTCCTCGCCGCGGCCCGGGAACTCTCGGAGCGCGGGCACCGCACGCGCCGGCTGCGCGTGGACGTCGCCTTCCACTCGCCCCGCGTGGACCCGGCGCTCGCCGAGTTCCGGGCGGCCGCCGCCGAGGTCCGCTTCGGCCGGCCCGGAATCCCGGTCGTCTCCACCGTCCGCACCGCCCACGCGATGGACACCCCCGACTACTGGGTGGACCAACTGCGCGGCCCCGTGCGCTTCTTCGACGCCGTCCGCGAGGCCCACGGGAACGGAGCCACGGCCTTCCTGGAGCTGGGGCCCGACACCGTCCTCGCGCCGGCCGTCGAAACATGCCTGCCCGGGCACCCGGTGCGCCCCGTCTCGCTGCTGCGCCGCGACCGCGACGACGTGCGCACCGCCCTCGAGGCCCTGGGGCTCCTGCACACCCACGGAGTGGAGGCCGACTGGTCGGCCGTCCACGCCGGGCGGCCGGCGACCCCGGTGCGGCTCCCGAAGTACGCCTTCCAGGACCGCCGTTACTGGCCCGAACCGGCCGCCGTGGCGCAGGCCGCGCCCGCGCCCGTACCCGTACCCGAGGTGGGGGAGCGGGCGCCCGCGCTCGATCCGTTCTGGTCGGCCGTCGAGAGCTCCGACCTCGGCGCCGCCCTCGACCTGCTGGACCTGCGGGGCGACGAGACACCGGCCCAGGTGCTCGACGCCCTCGGCCGCCTGCGCTCCGGAGCGGCGGCGCCGGTTCTGGAGGGGGCGCGGTGGAAGCGGGTGCCGGACGGCCCCGTCCCCGAGCTCGCCCACGACGTCCTGCTGCTCGCCCCCTCCACGGGCGACGAGGACCTGGCCGACGCGGTCGCGGGCGCCCTGGTCCGCCACGGAGCCCGGGTCCGCACGGGCGGTGCCGGACGCCCGGACCTCGTGGTGGCCCTGCCCGGGACCGAACCGGTCGCCGAGGCGGGGGTGCCCCGGTGGGCCCTCGTCGACGGCGGCGGCGTGGCGCCCGCCTGCGACCACGCCGTGACCCTCCCGAAGGAGCTCGACGCGCCCGCGCGCAGCCGCCTGTGCCAGGCCGTCGCCGAGGGGCATCGGGAGACTCGGATCGAGCCGGACGGCATGTTCGTACGCGCCTACGAGCCGCTGGGCCGGACCGGCGTCTGGCGACCCGAGGGGGACGTGCTGGTGGCAGGCCCGGCGGACGCGCTCACCGCGGCGACCGTCGACGCCGTGCTCGCGTCGGGAGCGCGTTGCCTGGTGGCCGGCGGCGCCGACCGCCCGTCCGGCGCCCTGGAGTTCGGGGATGCGGAGGGGAGCGTACGGCTCGCGGCGGCGATCGTCCGGGCCGGCAGCGGGTTCGAGGACGTGGCGGCGCCGCTGGTGGCCGTCGTGTCCGTGGGGGAGACCGTGCGGGAAGCGGGAGCCTCGCTCGCCGTTGCGGTCCATCCCGGCCTCGACCCGAGGGCTGCGGTGAGCGGGCTGTGGCGGGCCATGTCCACCGAGGAGACGGCCGTACGCCTCCTGGACGCCGCGCACGTGACGCGGCCCGCCCCGGCCGCGGAGCCCGAGGAGGCCACGGAAGAGGCGACGGCCGTCACGCCGGAGCTCGAACCGGAGCCGAAGCCGCAGCCCGAGCCCGAGCCGAAGACCGAACCGGAGCCGAAGCCGCAGCCCGAGCCCGAGCCGAAGACCGAACCGGAGCCGGAGCCGGAGCCGGAGCCCGGGCCCGAACCGGAGCCGGAAGACGGTCCGCAGCCCCAGGACTTCGAGCTCCGGGCCGCCCTCGCGGGACTCCCGCGCGCAGAGTGGGCGGAGGTCGTGCTCGGCGGTGTGCGGGGCCTCGCGGCCGCCGTGCTCGGGTACGAGTCCGCGTCCGAGATCGACGCCGAGGGCGAATTCTTCGACATGGGCCTGACCTCGGTCACCGCGCTCGAACTGCGTGACCACCTGACCCGGTTGACCGGCTTGGAGTGGCCCGCGGACCTCCTCTACGAGTGCCCGACACCGCAGGTGCTGGCCGACCTCGTGGTCGAGCAGCTGAGCGCGCCCCCCGCCTGAGCCGCGCCGGCCGGGCCCGCGGGGCGCCGTACTGATCCTTCAGTACGGCGCCCCGCCGATCGGGACGTCCGGCTTCCACTCCTGGGCGAGGAGCCCGAGCAGCACGTCGTCCACGAACTCGCCCATCACCCAGGCCGAGGAGCGCAGCACGCCCTCGCGGACGAGGCCGTTGAGCTCGGCGGAGCGCAGCATCGCCGCGTTGTCCGACAGCGTCTCGATCTGCAGCCGCTGCAGGCCGCGCACGACGAAACCGTAGTGGCACATCACCGCGACCGCGTCGGTGCCGTAGCGCTGGCCGCGAGAGGACGGCCGCAGCCCCAGCCCCAGCCCGATGTGCGCGGACCGGTTGTGGTCGTCGATGCCCCACAGCGTCGCCGTTCCGACCGGCGTGCCTCCGTCCAGCTCCACGACGGAGAACGAGCTGCCCCTTGCTCCGTGTCGTCCACCACCAGCCGCGAGTGCTTCGAGCCGGGCGTGACCGGCCGCCACGGCCGGAGCGCCGGGCCCTGAGCCCGACCTTTCTCCCCCTCAGGTCGAGGAGCGGCGCTGCGCAGCCCGGAACGCGCGGGGTGAGTACGGGAGCACGTGCCGGTGAGTAGCCGGACGGACTGTGCGGGGCCTGAAGTCCCTGTTGGATCAGGGCATGAACACCGCCTCCACCTCCGCCTCTACCACTGCCCCGGACCAGGCGACGGCCCCGGGCAGGGACCGCTCCCGCTTCTGGGCCGGCCTGGCGGCCGCGCTCTTCCCCGCGGCCTGCATCGCGGCAGGCGTGGTGCTCCTGTCGTCCGTGCAGGTGTCGGGCTGCATCACGTACGGGGTCCAGTGCACCAGGGGGCTGCCCGGGTGGCTGTTCGTCTGGAGCACCGGCACCGGCGCCGTGGCGTTCATCGTCGCCCTGGCCGCACGCGCCCTCCAGGTACGGCAGGCGGCGCTCACCATCCAGCTCCTCGCGGAATGCACGGCGCTGGCGGTGATCCTCAGCTACTACGCCTGAGGCGCCGGCCGCCTCCGCGAAGGGGCGGGAGGACTCCGGCACCACGAGGCACTACGGAGGACGTGCCGCCCGGGCGCGGCGCAGCGGTCCGGGAGGGACGTCCCGGACCGCTCCACCGGATCATGGGCGCAGCAGGCCCGCCCGATGCATCCGAGCGCGGCGCGATCGTCGGATCAGATGACGCCCTGCGCCAGCATCGCGTCGGCGACCCGCTCGAAGCCGGCGATGTTCGCGCCGGTGACGTAATCGCCCGGGGCGCCGTACCGCTCGGCGGTCTCGTGGGCGACGGCGTGGATCGAGTGCATGATGGCGGCGAGCTCGTCCTCCACCCGCTGCGCGCTCCAGGCCACCCGGCCGGCGTTCTGGCTCATCTCGAGGGCGCTGACCGCGACCCCGCCCGCGTTGGCGGCCTTGCCGGGCCCGAACGCGACGCCGGCCTCCTGCAGGATCCGTACGGCCTCGGGAGTGGTCGGCATGTTGGCGCCCTCGGAGACCGCCTTGACCCCGCCCCCGACGAGCGTACGGGCGTCCTGCGCGTCCAGTTCGTTCTGCGTGGCGGAGGGGAAGGCGACGTCTGCCGGCACCTCCCAGACCCGCCCACCGGGCACGAACCGCGCCGAGGATCCGCGCCGCTCCGCGTACTCGCTCACGCGCCCGCGCTCGACCTCCTTGACCTGCTTGAGCAGCGCGAGGTCGATGCCCTTGTCGTCGACGACGTAGCCCCGGGAGTCCGAGCAGGTCAGCGGGTTCGCGCCGAGCTGCTGGAGCTTCTCGATCGTGTACAGCGCGACGTTGCCCGAGCCTGAGACCACCGCGGTCAGCCCGTCCAGCGACTCGCCCCGGACCTTCAGCATCTCGGCGGCGAACAGCACGCTGCCGTAGCCGGTCGCCTGCGGCCGGATCGCGGAGCCGCCCCAGCCCTGCCCCTTGCCGGTCAGGACGCCGGCCTCCCAGCGGTTGGTGATGCGCCGGTACTGGCCGAAGAGGTAGCCGATCTCGCGGCCGCCGACACCGATGTCCCCGGCGGGCACGTCGGTGTGCTCTCCGATGTGCCGGTGCAGCTCGGTCATGAAGGACTGGCAGAACCGCATGACCTCGGCGTCCGACCTGCCGTGCGGGTCGAAGTCGCTGCCGCCCTTGCCGCCGCCGATCCCGAGGCCGGTCAGCGCGTTCTTGAAGATCTGCTCGAAGCCGAGGAACTTCACCACACCGATGTCCACCGACGGGTGGAAGCGCAGGCCGCCCTTGTACGGGCCGAGCGCGCTGTTGAACTCGACGCGGTAGCCGCGGTTGACGTGGACGCGGCCCCGGTCGTCCTGCCACGGGACGCGGAAGAGGATCTGCCGCTCGGGCTCGGTGAGCCGCTCCACCAGGGCCACGGCCGGGTCGGCGTACTCGGGCCGGGCGGTGAAGACGGGGGCCAGGGTCTCGAGGACCTCCCGTACGGCCTGGTGGAACTCGGGCTGTGCGGGGTTGCGGCGCTCGATCTCGGCCCGCAGTGCTTCCAGCCTGTCCTTCGAGTCCTTCACGTGTGTCCCTCCAGGGAGTGCGCGGTGCGCAGACGACGGCAGGTGCATGGTGCCCGCGGGTGCGCGAGTACCGGTCGATTTCGAGTGCAGCGCCCTCCGAACACGCGCTTTCGGAAAGGGCTTTCCGGAGGGCGGCCCCCTTCGCGGAGGCTACCGCGCAGGGCGTTGCCCTGGCGAAAGCTTCTGCCCCGCGGACAAAAACCCTCCCGCACGCCGGTGCGTGCAGTCCGGGTCGGGCTCAGTCGTCCACCGGATGGACCACCTCGACGCCCTGGTCGCGGAGGACCTCGACCGCGGGGGAGTCCGCGGGGGCGTCCGTGACGACGAGGGCGATCTCCTCCATGGAGCAGATGCGGCCCAGGGCCGCACGGCCGATCTTGTCGGCGGTCGCGACGAGGATCACGCGCTGCGCCGAGGCGACCGCGGCCCGCTTCACCTGTACGTCTTCGAGGTTGTAGGCGGTGGCGCCCTGAACGGGGTCGACCCCGCAGCAGCCCAGGACGAAGGTGTCGAAGCACAGGTCCTTGAAGGTCTGCACAGCTGCGTGGCCGTAGAAGGACAGCTCCTCGGGCCGCACCTGCCCGCCGGGCATCACCAGGTGGATGCCCGGGTGCGCGGACAGGGCGAAGGCCGCGTGCAGTGAGAGGGGCGCGACGGTGAACTGACGGTCCGACATGGCCTGTGCGACGGCGACGGCTGTCGTGCCCGTGTCCAGCGCGACGGTCTCGCCGTCGGTGAGCAGCTCGACCACGGCGCGCGCGAGCCGCTCCTTGGCCTGCGCTCCGGACATGGCCCGGATCGCGTAGGGGGGCTCGACGCCGCCGGGCAGGTTGCTCACGGCACCGCCGCGCACCCGGCGCAGCGCTCCCCGGGACTCCAGTACTTCCAGGTCCCGGCGGATGGTCATCTCGGACGCCCCGGTGGCCTGGGCCAGCTCGGCCACCGTCGCGCGGTTCTGCTGCATCAGCAGTCCCACGACGAACTTGTGCCTCTCCATCACGTTCATGTGTCTGCTTTTAGCACAGATGGGGCAGCGGGGAGCCTGATGAGCACTCCGCACATCCATGCTGTTGAAACGAACAAATCATCTGTGTATTTTGTGGGAATCGAAGCGAGATTCCTACTGAAGTGAACGTTGATCGTGTTCATTCGGCGGGGACCCATGTGAGGAGAGACGTGTCCGCCACCAGTGAGTCCGATCGGTCCGAAGCGGCCAAGCCGTTCCTCACCACCGTCGCGATCGTCGCCTCGTGCCTGGCGTTCGTGGTGATCGGAGCCCTCCAGGCGCTCTACGGTCCGGCGATCCCGGCCCTGCGGGACGAGTACGGCATCAGTCCGGCCGTGGCCGGGCTGAGCCTCAGCGCCCACTTCGCCGGCGCCCTCCTCGGCGTGCTCGTCTACCACCTCCTGCGGGGCCGGTTGACCAACCGGGTGCTGCTCGGCGGCTCCTACCTGCTCCTGGCCGTCGGTGCGGCCGCCTTCGCCTTCTCTCCGAGCTGGGCCCTCGCCCTCGCCGGCACGTTCGTCATCGGCCTGGGCTTCGGCGGCATCGACTACGGCCTCAACCAGCTCTTCGCCGTCGGTTTCGGCCACCGCAGCACCGCCATGCTCAACCTGCTGAACGGGCACTTCGGCATCGGCGCGATCGCCGGCCCCGCCCTGATCGGCCGGCTCGGGGCGGACAGCTACCCGGAGATCTTCGTCGGCACCGGAGTGATCAGCATGCTGATCCTCGTCACGCTCGGCGGGGTGGCCGCCCGGGAGCCCGCACCCGCCCCCGCGGAGGGAGCCTCTGCAGGCGGCGCGCGGGTACTTCCGGTCATCGGGACGTTCATCGGGATCTACGTCCTGCACGTCGCCATCGAGACCGGCGTCGGCGGCTGGGAGCCCACCCACCTCGAAGCCGTCGGATACGGCGCCGCCACCGCGGCGACCGCGACCTCCGCCTACTGGGCCGCCATGACCATCGGCCGGTTCGTCGCCGCGCCGCTCAGCCTGCGCTGGTCCGCACCGTCGATCCTCCTCGTCTGCTGCATCGGCATGGCCGGCTTCCTCCTCCTGGCGACGGTCCCGGCACTCGCCCCGTACGCGTACTTCGGCGTCGGCCTGATGATCGCGCCCATCTTCCCGACCTGTCTGCCCTGGCTGAACCGCGCCGTGCCCGGCGTGGCCGGCGCCGGCGCCTACGTGATCGCCGCCTCGATGATCGGCGGGGTGGCGTTCCCGCCCGTGCTGGGCGCCGCCATCGACACGACGGAGGTGGAGGCGGTGCCGCTGCTGCTGTTCCTGCTCGCCGTCGTCTGCGGTGTGCTGAGCCTGTGGCTGAGCCGCAACGCCCCCGACCCCGGCGGCGTGCCCGGCGCGCGCGACGCCGGGCGTACGGACCCCGTCACCACACCCTGAACCCGTAGAACGTGAGGAACCGAAGGATGAAAGCCGTCCTCTCGACATGTTCGGTGTCATCGCGCGTGTCCAGTCACCCGCGTCCATGACCGTCCTGGAACGCACGGCCGGCGGCGACCCCGACCGCTTCTGGGCGGGGTACTGGTCACAGCGGCCCCCTGACGACCGCGGCGAGGTCACGGGGCCCGGCTACTGGCGAGCGGTCTGCGCGCAGCTCGGCATCCCGTGCGACCGGCGTCCTGCGCGGGGCCGGATTCGGCGGACCCGCAGCGGCGCGGGCGCTCATGGCCGTCGCGAACTTCACGGTCGGGTACACCCTGGAGGAACAGGCCGCGCTGCGTCCTGATGGCCTCGGCCCGGCGGACCCGGACCGCCTGCGCGGTGCGGTGACGGCGGGCGACTACCCCCATCTCACGGCCACCCTGCCGACGCTGACCAGCCCGGACTTCGCCGCCCACTTCGAATTCGGCCTCGAGGTGCTCGTGGCGGGTCTGAAAGCGCTGGAGTAGCGCGGCACCTTGCCAGCAAGATGGTTAGCTGCCATATTAATGACATGACGAGGGATGAGGCCGACGGCGAGCTGCCCACTCTGGAACAGGCGAGGTGGCAGGTCGAGCACTACGGCCTGGCGGCCGACCCGCAGGCGGTGCTGGTCGCGGTACGGCTCATCTCCGCCGGCGCGAGGGTCGGGCGGGCGGCCGAGGCGCATTTCGCCAGGTTCGGCCTGTCGACGGGCCGCTACCGCCTGCTCGCCGACCTCGAAGCGCACGGCGGTGAGAAATCGCCTTCGCGTCTCGCCGCCGACCTCGATGTCTCCAGGGCCACGGTGACCGGCCTCCTGGACGGCCTCGAGCGTGAGGGTCTGATCGCCCGGCGCCCGTCCGCGGAGGACGGTCGCGGCACGGTGGCCATCCTGACGGCGCGCGGTGCGCAGCGCCTGCACGACCTGGCGCCCGAGCATTTCGGGCGGCTGGAGGCGATGGTGGGCGGGCTTTCCGTCGAGGAGCGCGCGGTGTTCCTCGATCTGCTCGCCCGTGTGGTGCGCGGCAGCGCGGCCTTGGCCGCCGACTGATCCGGCTCTCGGCCGGTTCGGCCCCGCCCTCCGGGCAGGGCCTTTTTCGCGACCAGATAGTTAGCTAGCTAATTAGATACTCGCGCGAACGAGAAAGAGGCCAGCATGCCCGAAACGAAGGACAGGACCAGCCGAAGCCGGGCGACCGCCCGGCCTTTCGTCCTGTGGCGCGAGGTGCTGACCGCCTACGCCGCCCCCGCACTGACGGCCGGCGCCGCGGGAGCCGTCACCGGGCAGCGGGACCTGGCCGTGGCCGCCTGCACCTCCATCGCCGGCACCTCCGCCGTGGTGGCGTTTCTGGTGGGCACCTGGCTGCGGCACGGCGGGCAGCCCCGACGGTGGACCATCGCCCTACCGCGCGCCGTCGTGACCGTGGTGCTGGTCATCACCGCCACCGGCGCGGCGGCCCTGCTGGGGTGGTCCGCCGCCCAGTGGCTGCCCGCCCACGCCCCCGTTCCCGCGACCGCCTGGCTGGAGCGCCTGCGCATCGACCTGCCCGCCTCCGCGGCCCTCGCCACCACCATCGTCACCCTGCGCTGGCGAAGCACCACCGTGGCACCGCGGACCTGAACCGTCAGTTTTGGATCTTGCCCGACCCGCGCCGGCCGGCTCGCGGACCTTCAGGTCCGGGCCTGCGCCGTCGGCGCCGCCCCCGCGTAACCCACCAGGAATGAGGACACCCGATGATCGTCGTCATGGGAGCAACCGGAGCGACCGGGAACGCCCTGCTCCACAGCCTCCTCGCGCTCGGTGCACCCGTCCGAGCACTCACCCGCACCCCGCACAAGCCGATCCCCGGACTCGCCGGAGCACACCGCCCGCCCCTGGAGGTCCAGTACGTCGATGCCACGGACCCCCGCTCGCTGCGCACCGCCTTCGAGGGCGCGAGTCAGCTCTTCCTCGCCATGGCCAACAGCCCCGCACAGGTCGAACTCGAAACCCGCGTCATCGACATCGCCGCCGGCAGCGGCGTCGAACACATCGTCAAGATCTCCGCACCCGCCGCCGAACCCGACTCCCCGGTCGCCGTCTCCCGCGGACACCATGCGGTGGAGGAACACCTGCGCACGCTCGGGATGAACCACACCGTCCTGTACCCCTACGCGTTCATGCAGAACCTCCTGCGCCTGGCGCCGGCCGTCGCCCAGGGCGCCATCCTCGGAGCGATGGGTGAGGCGCCGTGCAACTACATCGACTGCCGCGACATCGGCGATGTCGCCGCTGCCGCGCTCACCAGGTCCGACATCGCAGGCGGCGCCTACACCCTCACCGGACCGGAGGCGGTCTCCCATCGCGAACTCGCCCGACGGATCAGTACATTGACGGGTCGTCAGGTCCGCTATGTGGACCTCACCCCGGACGAGCTGCGCGACAATCTCATCCACCGCGCCCACCTGCCCGCCTGGCTCGCCGCCCACGTGACGGAGATCCAGCAACTGGCCGTTGCGCGGCCCGAAACCCCCACCGGCGCCGTCTCCTGCATCCTCGGCCGCCCGCCCCGTACCCTCGACGCCTTCCTCCACGAAAACCGCGACCACTTCCGCCGGTAGGGCCGACGCCCCGACCCGACCGGCCCCACGATCACGCGCCGGTGGCGAGGTGAGGCTGCCACGGCGGGGGACGGCGTGTCCCGTGCCCCCGCCATGACTTCAACGGCTCCGGCCCGGCTCCGGCCTGGCCAGGCTCCGACCCGGCTCCGACCCGCTCAGCCCACGCGCTCGATGCGTGCCCGCCGGATCAGGTTCTTGCCCGGCTCGCGCACCTTGTCGAAGGCTGCGTTGTTGAGCAGGACGCAGCTGCCCGACGGGCCGTTCACCGTGACCGTCGTCGCCTGGCCGTTGTCGAGGTTCGTCACCTTCAGCTTCGTCCCCACCGGGAACGTCCCGCTGGTCGCTGCCGGGGCACCCGCCTCGCCCGACAACGTGACCGTCGACCCCGGACACACCACTTCCCCGGTGGCCGGCGGCGCCTGCCCACCCGCCGCGCCGGACGGACGCGCGGCGCCGGTACCCGCCGCTCCGGACGGACCCGTAGCACCGGACGGTGCGTCGCCGCCGCCCACGCGCTCGATGCGTGCCCGCCGGATCAGGTTCTTGCCCGGCTCCCGTACCTTGTCGAAGGCTGCGTTGTTGAGCAGGACGCAGCTGCCCGACGGGCCGTTCACCGTCACGGTCGTGGCCTGGCCGTTGTCGAGGTTCGTCACCTTCAGCTTCGTCCCCACCGGGAACGTCCCGCTGGTCGCTGCCGGGGCACCCGCCTCGCCCGACAACGTGACCGTCGACCCCGGACACACGACGTCGGGGACGGAGGCATTTCCGGTCGCCACCGTGGCGATGACCCCTCCGGTCACCAGGGTTCCCGTGGTGACAGAGAGCACGAGCTTCTTCGCAAAACTCATAGTCCGTTTCCGGGACATTGACACTCCTCAAATCCGATGGACGCTGTCCCCCGCGTCCTGGATACGCCGGACATCACATGCGAGTTCATTCCTTGTCGCGGCATTACAAATTCGTCGGTGAGGAGGTTTCGAATGCTGCGTGGCCGGGCCGCGGTGGCTTCGGCGCTCTCGCGGATCGTTCAAAGACGCAGGCGGAAGCCGCGCTGCTCATGGTGATCGACGCGTGCAGCGTTCGCATCGATCACCATGAGCAGAGGGGAGAAGATGGGACCAAAGGCAGCCTTAAGGCTCAGTTGATCCCCGCTTAATGCTCAACCAGCCGTACTGCCGCGGTGTGCCGCATCGTCGGTCCTGTCCTCCGCGAGGAATTCCGCCAGGGCCAGCGCGAAGAGGAGCGCGAGTGCGATGGCGAAGATGACCCAGCCGGTCGGGTAGCTCCACAGGATGACCGTCAGCACGGCCGCGGCGACCAGGATCCAGGTGATCCAGCCGCGGTGGCGGTGGACGAACGGGCCCACCGGGCCGGTGCGCAGGCCCGCGCGGTCCGCCGTGGAGCGGACGGCGCCGATGCCCGAGTGCCACCCCTGTCGTACGACCGTGGCCCAGCGGCCGGGGCCGGTCAGCCAGGCGGCCAGCGCGATCACCACGCCGAGCACCACGGCCATCCGGACCGTCGTCCGGAGGTAGTGCGTCAACGCGTCGTAGACGCTTCCGGCCGCGGGCTGCGAGACGCTGTCCGGCAGCGCGTTCAGGTACACGACGCGGAAGACGGTCAGACCGACGCCGAGCATGAGCGTGGCGAAGGCGAAGGCGAGTGCGGCCGTCACGAGAACGCGGCGGCGGTGGCGGGAGAGGAGCACGCCGGCGGCGATCAGCAGCACCGACAGCACCGGAAGCCAGGTGCCGGCGATCTGCAGGAGGCGGAAGTACGTCTTGAGCTTGCCGATGTTGTCCGCTTGCAGAACGGTGAAGTCGGTGTGGACCTCGGGGATCTTCGCGGCCACCGTCATTCCCTCGTCGACGAGGCGCTGTTTGACCTGATCGACGACCGGACCCAGGTCGACGGTCACCGAGTCGTTGTTGATCTTGACTGCGCCTCCGCCGCTGCCGGTGAGGGCCTTCTCCACCGCGGTGTGGATGCGGCGGTTGGCCTCGGTCCAGATCCGCTCGAAGGTGTCGGAGGCGATGACGTCCTCCGCCTTGTCGTGGACGAAGCTGCGCACCGCGCTCTCGAGCGAGTCGCCGAGCTTGCCGAGCGCTTTCTCCAGGAGGGGCCGGTCGGCCGGCGCCACGCCCTCGAGCAGGGCCGGGAGGTCGATGTGTTCCATCACCGCGTTGGTGACCCGGTTGGCCGCCGCAGCCTGGATGTCCGGGTCGGACGCGAGCGGGGCGACCGTCTGGACGTAGCGGTCCGTGTCGCCGACCTCGCTCGACGCCCACGCCGCCACGGCCGCGAGCGGGGCGAGCACACAGCCGATGACGATGAGCAGGGCGGCGAAGAACGACTTCCACCGGTGATGGGGCTCCCGGGGCGCCTTGGTCGCTTCCAGCGCCGCCACCCGCGTACGCAGGTGTTCGAGCTCCGCGCGCTCTGCGTCCGTGCCGGGCTTGCGTGTGGGCCCCCCGCCGGGGGCGGTGGCACCTTCGTCCGTCATGACGCGTCCTCTCCTGCCCGTGAGGGTTCACTCCTCAGCGGACCTCACGGAGCGGGCGGACGCGATCCTTGGGCGTCCGGACGAGTGAACGCATGAACGGGTGAATGAGCGGACGCGCCGACGAGCGGACGGCTCATCGGGAGGGCCCGCTCCGGGGCGGCCGTCCACCGCCGATTCCCTGCCGGTCGGCCGTCTGCGCGCCGGCGCGGCGGGCCGGGTCGGTGAACTCCTGCTGGACGGATTCCTCGAGGAGGGCGAGCTCCGCGCGCACCGCCGGCAGACGCTCGGCCGGCAGGGTGTCGAGGAGGTCCTCCAGCAGCGCCCGGAGCCGCCTGCACACCTGGAGGGACGTGGCCCCGTACTCACGGATTTCGGTGACGCCGAGCTGCAGGTAGTTCTCCCAGCCGCGGCCCTGCACCACCAGCCGGGGCCGGCCCTCGCCGTCGGCGAGCACGTACCGGCCGCGGAGCCGGGCCCGGCCGACCACGTGCAGGAACGTGTCGATGTGGTTGAGGACCTGCACGGCGGTGGTGGGGTCGTTCACGGCGGGGGAGAGGGCGCGGATGGCGATGTCCACGAGGATGCGCAGGGCGAAGGCGGGATCCTGCTCGATCGTGCGCTCGGTTCCGAGGGCGACGAGCCCGGTCACCCGCCGTGGATCGGGCGCGCTCGCGGCGCCGTGGGCCTCGACGAGGGTGGTGCCGGGCGGCACGAAGTCGCCGACCTGGTGGGCCAGGACGAGGACGCAGTCGTGGCGGACGGCGGCGGCGATCAGTCCCGCGGCGTCGAACGCCTGGATGACCCCGCCCCGTTCGGACCGGATGGGGGTCGACGGACCGGCCGGCGGCAGGGAGGCCTCGTCGCGTGCCGAGGAGCGGTGGATGCGTTCCGTTGCGCGGATGAGCACCTTCTCGCCCAAGCGCCCCACCAGGTCGGCGATGGCCACGGGCCGGAGGTTGTGGGTGAACCGGTTGAGATAGATCAGCAGGAGCATGAGGCTGACGGAGACGGCCACTCCGGACAGCGTCACACCCAGGTCGGGGACGGCGTCCGACTCGATCTTGCGCAACAGGGAGAAGGCGTACGCGAACGTGCCGGTGAACGTGGCCAGCACGGCCTTCTGCAGCCGGTCGCGGTACCACAGGCGCATGTAGCGCGGAGACAGCGTTCCCGTGGCCTGCTGGACGACGAGTACGCCGATGGTCACGACGAACCCCAGCAGCGCGACCATGGACCCGACGACCGAGCTGAGCACAGTGCTCGCCGTCGTTGCGGAGTACACCCACGTGTCCGGCAGCCAGCCCGCTCCGTCCACGCCGGCGGCCCACTCGGCCACCACCGCCCCCAGCACCAGGCCGATCAGAGGGATGATCCACAGGCTCGCCTTGGCGTACTGCCGCAACCGGAACCGCGCCGCCCACGACATCATCGCCGGCTCCCGTGCCGTCCACACCGGAGGCCGCTGCGGGTTCCTGGAGGCGGCGCAAGGTTCGACGGCACGGGCAGCCTCCGGGTTCGGCGGTGCGATGCGGCCTGAACATCCCGTTCGTGCGTTTCATGCTAAGGGCGATTCCCGGCGGACGCAGGGGCAGCCGGCTCGCCGGGCTCGCCGCGAATTCCGCGCTTAACCTGACTGGGTGGCGTCGAAAGGGGTTCCCCCATGGCTGACTACCCGCTGATCGAAAATCACGGCCTGATCGGTGATCTCCAGACGGCGGCACTGGTGACCACGGAAGGAACGATCGACTGGTTCTGCTGCCCGCGGTTCGATTCCCCCAGCGTGTTCGGAGCCCTTCTCGACTGGGAGAAGGGCGGGCACTTCACGGTCAAGCCGACGGACGAGACCTATACCACGAAGCAGTTGTACCTGCCGGACACCGCGATCCTCGTGACGCGGTTCATGACCGAGGCCGGTGCCGGCGAGGTGGTCGACTTCATGCCGGTGACGGGAACGACGGCCACCGACCGCCACTGCCTGGTCCGCATGCTCCGGTGCGTCCGCGGCAGCATGGCGTTCCAGATCGACATCGCCCCACGGTTCGACTACGGCCGCAAACCCCACACCCTGCGCGTCACCGAGAACGGGGCGGTGTTCGCCTCGGACGACCTGGAACTCACCCTCAGCGTGGTGCGGGAGCCGGATGACGAACGGGTGGTGCACACCCGTACCGGCGACAACGACCTGCGCGTCACGCTTCCGCTCGAGGCCGGACAACAGCGGGGTCTGGTCATGGAGTCGGCCGCGGAGGGGCCGCCGCGCGAGATCCGCGTCGCCGAGTTCCAGGAACTCTTCGCCGACACCCGGCAGTACTGGCGGTCGTGGCTCCACCAGTCCCGGTACGCGGGCCGGTGGCGCGAGATGGTGGAACGCTCCGCCGTGACGCTGAAGCTGATGACGTACGCGCCCAGTGGGGCCCTGGTGGCGGCCCCCACCGCGGGACTGCCGGAGCAATTGGGCGGCGAGCGCAACTGGGACTACCGGTTCACCTGGATCCGGGACGCTTCCTTCTCCGTGTACGCCCTGCTGGGCCTGGGGTTCACCGATGAGGCGAGGGCGTTCATCGGCTGGCTCGGCGACCGGGTGAAGGAGAAGGCCGGCAGCGACACCGACACGGGACCGCTGAACATCATGTACCGGGTGGACGGGTCCTCCGATCTCTACGAAGAGACCCTGGACCACTGGGAGGGATACCAGGGGTCCGCCCCGGTGCGCATAGGCAACGGCGCGGCGACCCAGCTGCAGCTGGACATCTACGGCGAGGCGCTCGACAGCATCTCCTTCGCCCACCAGCACGGCATCCACCTGGACATCCACGGCTGGACATCGCTGCGCACGCTGCTGGACTGGCTCGTGGACCACTGGGACCAGGCCGGCGAGGGGCTGTGGGAGACCCGCGGCGGACGCAAGCACTTCACCTACGGCCGCGTGATGTCATGGGTCGCGTTCGACCGCGCGCTGCGGCTGGCGGTCGCCCACGGCCGGCCGGCCGAGAGCGGCCGCTGGGCCGCCGAGCGCGACAACATCTACGAGCAGATCCTGGCGAAGGGCTGGGACCCGGCCCGCAGGGCATTCGTCCAGCACTACGGCAGCGACGTGCTCGACTCCTCGCTGCTGCGGATGCCGACGGTCGGGTTCATCACGCCCGACGACCCGATGTGGACGTCCACCCTGGACGCGATGGACCGCGAGCTGGTCACCGACAGCCTGGTCTACCGCTACAACCCCGAGGCCTCGCCCGACGGTCTGCGCGGCTCCGAGGGTACTTTCTCCTTGTGCACCTTCATGTACGTCGACGCCCTGGCGCGGGCCGGGCGGGCCGACCAGGCCAGGCTCGTGCTCGAAAAGATGATGACGTACGCCAACCACCTGGGCCTGTACTCCGAGGAGATCGCCCTGACGGGCCGCCAGCTCGGCAACTTTCCGCAGGCCTTCACCCACCTCGCGCTCATCGATGCGGCCATCACGCTGGACGAGACCCTGAACCGCTCGCGGCCGGGCGTCTAGGCCGGCGGTACGGGGCCGAGCAGAACGACGAGGTCGCCCTCGCGCAGGGTGACGGCAGACGTCTCGTCGACCGGCTCCAGCCGGCCGTCGGCGCTGACCACGAACAGCGTTTCGTGTCCCGGCGGTACCGGGTCGGAGCCGGGCTGCACCAGGAACCGTGCGCCCTGTTCGTACCGTTCCGCCAGGACGTGCCGGACGAGCGAGCCGCCGAAGAGGACGGCGCCGCCCGTGTAGGGCGCGACGACACCGTGGCTCTCGTGGGGCGGCCCCACCCGGTAGACGGGGCCCTCCACATTGTCCTCGACCACCACCGAGGCCAGCGCGTTGAAGTCGTCGTCATCGGTGAGCAGGAAGACGGCGTTGACCCCCTCCAGCCGTGCCCGGGGGTTGGTGGCCGTCGCCAGCAGGTCACCTCTGGCCAGTTTGATTCCGGCGTCCTTGATCCGTTCGCGTTCCTCGTTCAGTCCCGCCCACATCTGTACGTCGAGCCCCGCCGACCTCAGGGCTCTGCCCAGCGCGATCGCCCACGGTGATCCGCCCACGAGCAGCGGCCGGGTGAGGTGCGGCCGGGCGACGCCGAGCCGCCGGGCCACGGGGCCCGCGGTCAGGGCGTACAGCACGACCGTCGAGACGATCACGAGGAAGGTGACGGGAAGGACCTTGGAGGCGCCGCGCAGTCCCAGCTGGACGAGGCTCGCGGCGAAGGCCGCCGCGGTGGAGGCCGCGACGATGCCGCGCGGAGCCATCCATCCCGCGAACGCCCTTTCCCCCAAGGTCATGCCCTTCCCCATGGTGGCGACGAAGGCCACGAGCGGCCGCACCACGAGGACCAGGAACGCGACGAGGGCGAACGTGGGAAGGAGTACGGGGGTCAGGGAGGCCGGGGTGACGCTGGCCGAGATGGAGATGAACAGCAGCCCGATGATCAGCTGGACCAGCGTCTCGAAGAAGGGACGGCGCGCGGGCATGTCGAAGCCCCGGATGTTGGCCGCGGCCATGCCGATGACGATCGCGGCGATGAGCCCGGTGTCGTCGCGGACGATGTCGCAGCCTGCCGACACGGCGATCACCGTGGCCAGCTGCGCCAGGGTGCCGAGCGTCTCGCCGAGCCGGAGCACGCGCAGGGTCAGCCACAGCAGTGCGACCCCCACGGCTCCGCCGACGAGGCCGACGGCCGTGCTGAGGAGGAACTGGCCGATCTGGTAGCCGCGGCCGATGTCGATCTGGTGCGTCGTGTCGATGGCGTGGAAGACGAGTGCTCCGAGGATGGCGCCGATCGGGTCGGTCAGTGTTCCTTCCCAGATCAGCAGGCGCCGTACCTTGTCCGTCGGCCGCACGTACTGGAGCAGGGGCCCCACGACCGTGGGCCCCGACACGACGAGGATCATGCCGACCATCGAGGCCACCCTGAGCGACATGCCGAACAGGGCCGGGCCGACGGCGCAGACGGCCAGGAACGTGAAGGCCACGCCGAAGAGGAGCAGCCTGCCCACGATCGCGCGGGTGTGGCCGGTGAGGTTGCGCAGGTCGAGGCCGAGACCGGCGTCGTAGAGGATCACCGCCACGGACAGGGACACCAGGGCGGAGAAGGGCTCCCCGATCAGCTGGTCCGGGTGAACGAGGTCGGTCAGGGCGCCCGCGGCGAAGCCGACCGGCAGCAGCAGGATCAGCGCGGGAACGCGGAGCTTGCCGGCGAGGATCTGGCAGGCGGCGGCCAGGGCCACGACCAGGGCGATGCCGAGGAGGATGTCGTCCTCGCTCACAGCGGTTTCCTTCCTCGCCGCACGGGCACGGTCGGGGGATCAGTCGCCGTCGGCCGCGTCACCCCTCGTGGGGCCGGTCCGTCGCAGGTCGGAGTCGGTGAGGGGCTCCAGCTCGCCATGGGTGTCCAGCCAGTAGAGGAAGAAGACGGCCGGGACGATGAGCAGCAGGGCGACGAGGCTGACCACCGACAGCCAGACCAGCGTCTGGGAATCGCCCGCGGCATCCGCCACCGTCAGGGACGTGGGGATGAGGTAGGGGCGCTGTGCGAGCCCCCAGGCGAGGACGGCCGCGCCGACGGTGACGACGGTGCTGAAGCGGGCCCAGTGCGTCCGTCCCCGCAACACGAACAGTGCCGTGGCGGCGAAGAACACCGCGGACACGATCGCGAGGGCGAGCCCCGCACCGCGGGTCAGTCCGTGCCAGACGTGGGGGGCGTCCGCGCGGGTGACGAGGAGCACGCCGACAGCCGTCAGGGCGACCGCGACGAGGCTGAGCAGGGCGCGCAGCCGGAAGTAGCCGACGAGGTCGGGCGCCTCGAAGCGTGCGGCGTCGGCGGTCAGGAACACGGCGCCGAGGAGTGCGGTCCCGGCCACCGTGACGAGGCCGAACAGGAGGGACGCGGGGTTCGCCCACGCGTCCGCCGAAGCTTCGGTACCCGGGGCGATCCGGCCGGTGGCGATGGCTCCGACGGCCGCCCCGAGGAAGAACGGCGTGAGCAGGGAGGCGATGGCGAACACGGCGCCGTAGAGGCGCCGCCGGGCCAGTCGGCGGCTGGGTTTGCGCAGGGCGAATCCGGCGCCGCGCAGGACCATGCCGAGGGCGGCCAGCGCCAGGGGCAGCCACATGGCGGTGAACACCGTCTGGAACAGCACGGGGAACCCGGTCCACATGAGGACGAGGACGAAGACCAGCCAGACGTTGTTGACCTCCCACACGGGCGCCATGGCGTGGTCGATCAGCCAGCGCGGGCGCTTGCCGCGTTCGGCTCCGCCGGCCGTCAGGTCCCAGAAGCCCGCGCCGTAGTCGGTCCCGCCGCCGCACGCGTACGCGGCCACGGCCAGCAGCAGGACGAAAGCGACGAGTTCGGCCATCACCTGCCGCCTCCCCCGGACGGAGCGGAGCCGCCGTCTCCCGCGGACGGGGCGTCGCCGGCCGGGACGGGAGGGCGCGGACCGTACGGCGTGATGGCCTCCGGTGCCTCCGCCGCCCGCCCGTCCGTCTGCTCGTCGGCCAGGCGCCATCGGTCGCGCATCTTCAGCAGGATCGTGAGGAACGCCCCGAAGACGAACAGGTACACCACGACCACCAGGCCGAACATGATCCAGAGGGTGGTGGAGCGGGTCGAGGTCACGGCCTCCGCGACGCGCATGTTCTGGTAGACGATCCAGGGCTGGCGCCCCACCTCGGTCGTGATCCAGCCGCATTCGACGGCGACGACGGAGGCGACGCCGGCGCAGGCGGCGCCGCGGTAGAACCACTTGGACTCGGGCAGCCGGCGATGGCGCAGCCAGACCAGGCCGTACCAGGCGACGAGGAGCAGGAGCACGCTGCCGACCCCGACCATGATGTCGAAGGCCCAGTGGGCGATCGTGGCCTGGGTGGCGTTCGGCCGGTCACTCGCCGGTACGGAGTTCAGCCCCGTCACCACGGTGTCCGGGCTGAACCCGGCCAGGATGGAGTCCAGCTGTGGGATCTTGATGCCGCCGGAGACCGATCCGTCCGGGTGGAGGCGGCCGAACAGGTACTCCGCAACGTGGCTGTCGGTCTCCCAGACGATCTCCATCGCGGCGAACTTCACGGGCTGCTTCTGGAACACCTGCCGGGCGATCGAGTCGCCCAGGACGAACTGCACCGGAGTGGCGACCGCGGCGATGGTGAAGGGGACCGTGAAGCCGAGCCGGTGGTAGCGGTCCCGACGGCCGCGCAGCCATCCGACGGCGTAGACGCCGGCCACGACGTAGCCCGCCGTCACCAGCATCGCCACCACGAAGTGCCAGTACTGCGGCCCGAACATCGGGGTGAAAATGGCCTTCCAGACGTCCACGTCGACCGGGTTGCCCTCGGAGTCGAGCGAGAACCCCTGCGGGGTGTTCATCCACGAGTTGGCCGCCAGGATGCCGAAGGCCCCCAGCAGCGCGGTGGCCGGCAGGGGCAGCCCGAGCAGGAAGTGGGTGCGTGGCTTCAGCCTGCGCCAGCCGTAGAGGTAGATGGCGATGAGCACGGCTTCGAGGAAGAACGCCCAGGCCTCGACACCGAAGCCGACGCCGAAGACATCGCCCCACTTGCCCATCAGCCCCGGCCAGAGCAGACCGAACTCGAACGACAGCACGGTGCCGGTGACGACCCCGATCGCGAACTGCACGGCCATCACGGCCGACCAGCGCCGGGCCAGCAGCAGGGCCGTGGCGTCGTTCCTGCGCAGACCGCGGTAGTGCATGACCAGGGTGATGAGCGGCAGCGCCACGCCCATCGGCACCAGGATGATGTGGGAGGCGAGGGTGAACGCCATGAGCTCCCTGGCCGGGAGCAGTTGGGCGGGGGCGTCTGCCGCCAGCAGGTGGACCGTGGTGTGCATGCGTTCCTTTGCCGCTCGGGATGACGGGCCGGACGAGGGTCAGCCGCCGGTGGCGAAGCCCGGGAAGAGGGTCATCCCGCCGTCCACGTAGAGCGTGGTGCCCACCACGTAGTCCATGAGGTCGGAGGCGAGGGCCACGGCCGCGTGGGCGATGTCCTCGGGGTCGCCGATGCGCACGTACGGGATCAGCCGGAGCAGATCCTCCAGGGCCTCGGGCGTCTCCCACGCGTCGCGGTTGATCGGGGTCTTGATGGCCCCGGGAGCGATCGCGTTCACGCGGATCTTCTTGGGCGCGAGTTCCTGGGCCAGGGTCGTCATCAGCATGTGCACGCCGCCCTTGGAGGACGCGTAGTTCGCGTGCCCCGCCCAGGGGATGATCTGGTGCACGGAGCTCATGCAGATGATCTTTCCGGCCGAGCGGGACACTTCCGGGACGACGCCGCGCCGCAGGAACTCCTTCGTCGCCTCCCGCGCGCAGAGGAACTGACCCGTCAGGTTGACGTCCAGCACCTTCTGCCACTGGGCGAGCGTCATCTCCTCGAACGGGGCGTCGCGCTGCAGTCCGGCGTTGGCGACCAGGATGTCGATCGTGCCGAACTCCCGGACCATCCGCTCCGTCATGGCCACGACCTGGTCCTCCTGGGACACGTCCGCCTCGTACGCGGCCGCGCGTACGCCGAACGAGGTGATCTCCTCGACCACCTTCTCGGCCTCCTCCGCGCCGGCCACGTAGTTCACGACGACGTCGGCGCCGGCCCGGCCCAGGCCGATGGCCGTGGCCTTGCCGATCCCGCTGTTGGCGCCGGTGACCAGCGCCTTCTGGCCCTTGAGCAGGTGAGCGGGGAGCACTGCCCGCGGTACGCCCTCGGTGGAACTCACGATCGACTGCCTCCTCGACTGCCCGGACCGGTCCGCCGGACCGCGGCCCGACAGGGTTCGAACGCCACCGAACCACCCCGTGCGGGGATCGGCGGCCCGGGCGAGGTGCTCTTGGGCCACGCGGCCGAGCATCACCCCCCGGTCGGCGGAAGCCCGGGGGTCATGCCAGCCGCTCCACGAGGTGGTCGCCGACCCGCAGGGCGTTCGCGATCGCCGTGAGCGACGGATTGACCGCGCCGATGCTCGGGAAGAAGCTCGTGTCGACCACGTACAGGTTGTCGAGGTCGTGGGCCTTGCAGTTCACGTCCAGGGCGGACGAGGCCGGGTCGTCGCCGAACCGTACGGTGCCGGCCTGGTGCGCCGTGGCGCCGATCGGCATGCCCTTGTGGAGGTAGATGCTGCGCGACAGGAGCTGGTGCTCGTGCATCCCGAGATGGCTGAGCATGCCCTCGAGCTTGTGCCGCAGGCGTTTCAGCCCCGCGATGTTGTTCTTCTCATCGAGCACGAGACGGATGGTGCCGTCGCCCTCGAGGGTGACCCGGTTGTCGGGGAGGGGGAGGTCCTCGCCGCACAGCCAGAAGTCGACCGCGTGGTGCGCCATGACCTCGAAGGGCATGTCGGGGGTCACGGCACCCGCCCAGCGGGGCGCCTCGCCGTGGATCTGGTCGGCGTCCGACTTGCCGAGCATCTGGATGCCGCCCAGCGGATAGTCCCAGTCGTCGGCGCCGAGGTACCAGTCGTGCAGGGCCAGGGTCTTCTGGAACCTGGTGCCGTTGGGCTCCTTCGAAATGGCCATCAGGGCGAGGTTGTTGTGGCGCATGTAGTGGCGGCCGACCACGTCGGAGCTGTTCGCCAGCCCTCGGGGGTGGCGGTCGTCGGTCGAGGCCAGGAGGAGCGCCGCCGAGTTGACCGCCCCGCAGGCGACGACCACGATGTCCGCGGAGTAGGAGGCCTCGAGCCCGTCCTCGCTCCGGGTCACGACCGTGCTGACGCTCCGTCCGGTCGGGTCGGTCTCCAGCCGGACCACCCGCGCGTTGGTGATCATTTCGACGTTCGGGTGCCGCAGGGCCGGCTCCACGCAGATCACCTGGGCGTCCGACTTGCCGCGCACCAGGCAGGGGAAGCCGTCCACGCGGTCGCAGCGTATGCAGACGCTGGAGCCGGTCGCCCGCCCGTGCTCGTCCTGTACCAGGTCGACGCCGATGGGCAGGTGGAAGGGGTGCAGACCCCGCTTCTCCAGGTCGTCGCTCAACTGCTGGATCCGCGGCTCGTGTTCGACCGGCGGATAGGCGTACTGGGCACTGTACGGCCCCTCCCACGGGTCCTCCCCGTGGCGTCCGTGGACCAGGTAGAGGTGCTCGGCCTCCGTGTAGTAGGGCTCGAGGTCCTCGTACCGGATCGGCCAGGCCGGCGACAGACCGTCGTGGTGGCGGAGCTCCCCGAAGTCCTCGGGCCGCAGCCGGAAGAGGGCGGCCCCGTAGAACTTGGTGTTCCCCCCGACGTAGTAGTTGACCTCCGGCGGGAACGCGTCGCCGTGCTTGTCCAGCCAGAACTCCGGGGCACGGTACTTGCCCTTCACGAACACGGCGGTGGAGTCCCAGTTGTCCCGCTCGCGGGGGAGGTAGTCACCGCGTTCGAGGATGAGGACCCGCTTGCCGGACGGGGCGAGCCGGTGGGCGAGCGTACCGCCGCCGGCGCCCGAACCGATGATGACGACGTCGTAGTGCGGGGAGTCGCCCACGGCGACCACCGTCCTTGCGCTCGCGGGCCCGGCCTGTCACCGGCCCTCTCTCTGCGCGCTGCCGGGACGCGGCAGCCACCCCACCTTTTCGAACGTATCCCTCCTTCCCGGGCGCGGCGACCGGACGGCGCGCCCGGACCGCGCGACCGCACGGCGCACCCGCGCCCGGCCGTCACAGAACGGCGATCGGGTTCACGGGCGAGCCGGTGGCCGACGGAAGTCTGAGCGGCGCGACCACGCACAGGAAGGACCACCGGCCCTCACGGGCACAGGCCCGGGTCAGCTCCTCGAACTGCAGGTAGTCCATCAGGTGCAGCCCCATGGCGTGCACCGCCAGCACGTGCACGGGAAAGTCGACCCCGGCCACCGCGCTGGGGGCCGTGTCGTTGTTGCCGTCCGAGCCCAGGGCGGCGACCTGCCGATCGGCCAGGAACCGTACGGCCTCGGGATGAAGTCCGGCCCGGGCCCGCGCCGCGTTCCACGCCCCGCGCTCCTGGCGCCGGGGGCGGTGCCCCACCCGTACGAACAGCACGTCGCCCGGCAGCACCCGGACCCCTTGCGCCGCCTCCGCCGCGGTCAGGTCGCCGGCGCTCACGTGTTCTCCGGGCTCCAGCCAGGGCACGCCCCGCAGCCGCGGAACGTCCAGGAGGACGCCACGGCCGACGATGCCGTCCCGGACGACCTCCACGGAGAGCGCCCCGGCGCCCCGGGACGTCACGCTGCTCGCGGGCACGCCGTTGTAGAGCTCCCCGTCGAACAGGACGTGGCACAGCGCGTCGAGATGGCTGTCCGCGTCCCCGTGCACGTTCATCGCGAAGCGGTCGCGCGCGAAGTGCAGCCCGTCGCCGCCGGTCTCACCGGTCTCACCGTCGGCGGGCACGATCATCCGGTGGCGTGCCGGTTCGGGATTGTCCGGTCCGGGCAGGGTTTCGATGGGTGCGGCAAGGGACACCGTACGTCCGGAGCGGACCTCTGCGGCGGCGGCCACGACGCGCTCGTGCGTCAAGTGGCCCAGCGCACCGCGCCGGTCGTCCGGCGCGCGCGGGCTCCTGTCGCGCAGTTCCTCGTACAGCGCGCGAAAGGCGTCACCGGTCATGGGCCGCGGCGTCGACGGCCCGCTGCCGGGGGTCACCAGGATCCCCACGGCACCAGGCCCCACCGGAAGACGTGGCTGGCGCCCGGCTGCAGGACGGTGAGCGCCGTGCCGCTGCGGAAGGCGTCGGCCGGGCAGGACATCGGCTCGATGGCGACCCCGCGCCGACGCGTCCCGGGCTCCGACAGCGTGTCCCCGGTGTAGACCTGCACGTACCGGATGCCCTCGACGAGCCGTACGTCGATGCCGTGCCGCCCCGAGGGGTGTGCGAGCCGCACCGTGCAGTGGCCGGCGGGGTCCCGGTCGAGGCCCGTGTACGCGGTGTCCAGGCGCTCCACGCCGATGGGCCGGGCGGTGCGGAAGTCGTACGCCGTGCCCTCGACCGGCTCCTCACCGGTGGGCAGGCCGTGTTCGTCGGTACCGAGCCGGTGGCGGGCCGGCACGGTCAGCAGCGCGGTGTCCACCCGGTCGGTGCCGACGGTCAGGTAGGGGTGCTGGCCGACGCCGTAGGGCGCGGCCGCGTCCCCCACGTTGGTGGCGGTGACGGTGGTCTCGAGCCCCTCCGGGCCCAGCCGGTACTCGGCCGTGACCTCCAGCTGGTACGGGTACCCCGGCTGCGGGAAGAGGGTGGTGCCCACCGTGACCGCGTCCTCGCTGCGGGCCAGCAGCTGCCACGGCACCCACCTCAGGAGCCCGTGGATCGCGTTGTCGTTCTCCGGTTCGGTCAGCGGGAGTTGCAGGTCCTCGCCGCCGAAGCGGTAGCTCCCGCCGGCCACCCGGTTCGGCCAGGGCACGAGGAGCTGCCCGCGGCCGCCGGTGATCCGCTCGTCGGCGGCGAATCCGTCGAGGAGCGGCCGCCCGCCCACCCCGTAGTGGCGCAGGGCGCCGCCCAGCTCGACCACCACCGCCTCGTGCGCGCCGTGGTGCAGCCGCCACTGTTCTCCTGATGCCGCGGGGGGCATGTGCGGCTCCTGGGTCGGTACGGCGCTGAGCTGGGCCACGATGGCTGCGACGACGGCTTCCGGGGGCCGGTCGATGTCCACCACGCAGGCGTGCTCGTCGGGCTCCGGCTCCTGGAGGTCGGCGAACTGGCTTTCCAGCAGCCGTGCGGGGAAGAAGTGGCCGTCCCGGGACAGCAGCCGGGAGCGGATGAGCTGCCGTGAACCGTGCAGGTGGACCAGCCGTACTGCGGGCCGCCCTCCGGCCAGTTGGTCGCGATAGGCGCGTTTGAGCGCGGAACAGGCGACGACAGCCGGTTCCCCCGCTGCGATCCGCCGGTCGATCCAGGCCGCGACGGAAGCCAGCCACGGGCGTCTGTCCTCGTCGGTCAGGGCCTCGCCGGCCGCCATCCGGGCCCGGTTCGCCGGCGTGTGGAAGTCGTCCGCGTCCTGGTAGGCCCAGCCGAGCCGGTCGGCCAGCAGCAGGGCCACCGTGGACTTCCCCGCCCCCGCCACGCCCGTCACGAGCACCACGGTCGCGGGCGCCTTCGTCGCGCGGGCTCTCGGACCGGCCTGACCGGAGGGGGCCGGACGCACCTCGCCGGGCCGGACTTTGTGCAGCGGTGCCGGCGTGGGCACGCGCCCGTGGTCCGGCAGGTGGTCCGGCCCGTGGTCCGGCAGGTGGTCCGGCCCGTGGTCCCGCGCCATACGGCCTCCTTCGCGCAGAGCTCAGACCGAGCCGCCGGACCTGCCCGACGCGCCTGCGGCGGGGGGAGGGGCCGGCGACGGTTCCGCAGGTCCGCCTGCGGGGGGACGGGCGGAGCCGCGCGGCAGCAACTGGGTCGTCACGAAGGCCACGACGGCCGCCAGGACCACCACCGGGGTCATCGCGACGCTGTCGAGCACCAGGACGACGAGCACGATGCTGCTGACCGGCAGCCGCAAGGCACTGGCGGTCGCGGCCGCCATGCCCGCGGCCATGGCCGGTACGACCCCCAGGCCCGGCAGGGGCGCGAGCAGCACGCCCACCGCAGCACCCAGGAACAGCGACGGGAACACGGGGCCGCCCCGCAGGCTGCCCAGGCAGAGGGAGTAGGCGACGCTGGTGCACAGCAGCACGGCGATCAGGGCCCCGACCCCCCAGCCGTGCGGATCGGCGGCCATCTGGCTCAGCGTCCCCTGGCCGGAGGACGCCACGTTCGCCGGCGACCGGCCGGTGGTGAGCGCGTACACGGCGGCGCAGACGCCGGCTGCCAGGGCGCACAGGGCGGTGTGGACGACGGGGCGCTTCGCCACGAACCGTGCGGTCAGCCGCCCCCCTCGCATGATCGTATGTACGAGGACACCGATGGCCACGGCCATCAGCACCGCCCAGACGACGTCCCCGGCATCGAGCTGCGGAACGGGCACGCCCACCTTCACGGAGAGGCTGGGCGCATCGAAACCGGTCCAGCGCCCGAAGCCGGTGAACACGAGTGCACCCACACCGCTCGACAGCAGCGCGGGCAGCATGACCGCGAACAGCTGTGGCCCGCCCACCCCGGCCACCTCGATGAGCATCACCGCCGCGACCAGGGGGCTCCCGAAGATCACCGCGACCGCTGCCGCCGCTCCTGCCGCGCCCAGGAGCGCCGTGCTCTGGGGGGTCGCCGGAACCCGCGCCAGGTCCCTGAAGAGCAGGGCCAGACCGCCGCCGAGCGCGATCAGCGGGGCCTCCGGTCCGAGCGTGGCGCCGAGGGGAAGGCTCAGCAGGGCCGCGAGGACCACGCCGGGCAGGGCTCCGGGCGGGACACCGCCCGTATGGAGTCCCGAGGCGGGGATGTGGCCGCCCCCGCCGGGCAGGCGGGTGACCACGAGTCCCACGGTCGTGCCGGCCGCGAGCAGCAGCGGCAACGGCCACCACCACGGCGGGACGTCCCACCCCAGGGCCTCCGGCAGGCTGCCCCACATCAGGTGCTCCAGCTCGTGGAGTGCGACCAGGAACCAGAAGGCGATCAACGACACCGGAACACCGATGAGGGCGCAGAAGACGAGCGCCTTGAAATAGCCGGGACTGCGCAGCAGTTCACCCAGCCGGTCCGCCTCTTCGGGCTGTGTCACTTCGGGCCGTGTCGCTTCGGAAGGCCCTGCAGGGCGTGGATCCGACGCCGTCATGGGGTGTGTCCCGTCTCGGTTCCGGACGTCCGTGTCACGCGAGGAGCTTGGCCTTCTCGGCCGCGAACTCCTCCTCGGTCAGCAGGCCTTGGGCCTTCAAGGCGCCCAACTGCTTGAGCTGCTCGATCTTGGTGCTCATTTCGTCGCCGGGGGCGGGAGCAGGGGCAGGTGGTGCCGCCGCCACCGGCGGCGGCTGCTGATACGCCTGCTGCTGATACGCCTGCTGCGGTTCGCTCTGTTGCGCCCAGCGGCCCGCCTGCCGTCGCGAGACGCGGTTCGACACGGCGGTGGCGGTTCCGGCCACCACGGCTGTCCGGGCGACGCCGCGAAGGAGTCCAGGCATGTTCGTTCATCTCCCAGTGGTCCAGGGATACGCGCCACGACATGCGGCGACGGGGAGCCCGCCACAGCCATTGCAACATCCACCCGGGGGCTTCGCACGTTCGAGCGTGGGCCCTGGAGAAGGACCCGACCGCAGGCCAGTCCGTGATACGGCTCCGATACGGGCGTGACGCCGGTACTACCGCCCGGCGTTCCGGGCGGTCCGGCTCTGCCGCCACTGCTCCATGACGTTGTGGAGGGCTTCGTTCAGCAGGAGAAGGAATGCGCCGGAGGCTTCGAAGCGGGCGCCGGCGGGGGTGGCGGCCCCGAGAACCTCGGTCGCACGCTGGGATGCGGCCGCCAGGACGTCGTTCATCTGCAGGGCCGCGAGGGTGGACCGGAGCCAGACCTCGTCGTCGATGACGTAGCGTGCGCGGCGCCCGCCCGGAACCCGTTCCCGTCTCAGCATTCCCTGCTGTTCGAGGAAGGTGACGGCGTGCGAGACGGATGCCGGGCTGACGCGGAGCCGCTGGACCAGTTCGGCGGCGGTGAGGGTGCCGGAGTCGGTGACGAGCAGGCAGGCCAGCACCCTGGCCATCATCCGGGGCAACCCCTGCTGTTCGAGGAGGCCGGTGAAGGACTCCGCGAAGTCCTGGACCGCTCGGGGGTCACGTCCATGGCCGCTGTCGGGGACGGGCGGTGCCGGGGCCGGCGGCCGGGCCTGCCTGGGCCGGCGCGCACGGTGCCGTGCGGCCGCATGTGCGCGGTCCGCCGCGTAACCGTCCGGTCCGCCGTTGCGGGCGACCTCCCGCATGACGGTCGAGGCGGGCCGCCCCAGGCGCTGACCGATCTCCGTGTATCCCAGCCCCTCGGCCAGCCCCGCGGCGATGTGCTGACGATCCTCACTGGTGAGCCTGCCTCCGGGCATCGGTGCTCGTCTCCCGTCTGTCCTCCTGCGCGGAGCCCCGCGCCCGTGCACCCGCTGCGCAGTATGCATTCACACCACGCCCATTGCAATGCAAGCCCTGGTCGTCCCTTGCGTTCGGCGCCACTGTCATTGCAATCGCGACTCCTATCTGGCTGCTGAACCTGGGAGTTGAGTCGCGTGTAACGTTGACCAAATAATGAACGCAATGTAGCGTCGCAGGCGTTCAGTGATTCCCGAACGTTCATGAGTGCCGGTGGCACCGCGGAGGGGGTCCCCATGATCGAGCTCCAGCTCGCCGAGGCCATGAGCGCCAAACCGGGACGGATCTTGAAGGTCGAACGCTTACGCAAGGAGATTCATGATGGGAACGGGCAGCGGCGGCTTCTCCAAGGCAGGGCTGCACCGAGTGCGCGACGTGCTGGCACGGCACGTCGCGTCCGGGAAGATTCCCGGGCTCGTCGCGCTCATCGGCCGGGGTGACGAGACGCACGTCGAAGCGCTCGGGACGATGCGCCACGAGGGCGGCGCGCCGATGCGCCGGGACACCGTCTTCCGGATGGCGTCCACGTCCAAGCCGGTCGCGATGGCGCCGGTGATGGTCCTGCTCGACGAGTGCAGGCTCCGGCTCGACGACCCGGTGCAGCAGTGGCTGCCCGAACTCGCCGACCGTCAGGTGCTGAAGCGGATCGACGGCCCGCTGGACGACACCGTGCCCGCCCGGCGGCCGATCACCGTAAGGGACCTGCTGACCTCCACGTTCGGGCTCGGCATAGACCTGACGGCGCTCGGTGCACCGATCATGAACGCGGTGTTCGAGCGGGGGGTCTTCAGCCAGGGCGCGGTACCGCTGCCAGACCCGGACGAGTGGATGCGCCGCCTCGGCACGCTGCCGCTGATGCGCCAGCCCGGTGAACACTGGCAGTACCACCTCAGCCACGACGTCCTCGGCGTGCTCGTCGCGAGGGTCACGGGCCGGCCGTTCGAGACGTTCCTGCGCGAGCGCATCCTCGATCCGCTGGGGATGAAGGACACCGGTTTCCACGTACCCGCCGACAAGATCGACCGGCTGCCGCCCAGCTACGCCCCCAACCCGCAGACCGGCGAGTTCACCGTGTGGGACGAGGCGGTGGGCGGCCAGTACAGCGCGCCTCCGGTGTTCCAGGCGGGCGGCGGGGGGCTGGTCTCCACCGCCGACGACTACCACGCCTACTTCCGGATGCTGCTGAACCACGGGATGCACGGGACCGAACGGATCCTGTCCCGGCCCGCCGTCCGACTGATGACCACCAACTGCCTCACGCCCGAGCAGGAGAGCGCCCGATCGGCTCTGGCCCGCAACGCCGTCCACGTGTCGTTCGGCCAAGGGCAGCAGGGCGGCTGGGGCTTCGGGATGGCGGTGCGCACCTACCGCGGCGACTACGCGCCCATCGGCCAGTTCGGCTGGGACGGCGGAACCGGCACCTCGACGTACGCCGACCCGGAGAACCAGCTCACCGGAATCCTGCTGACCCAGGTCGGGCTGACCACGCCGGATCCGGCGCGGCTCATCCACGACTTCTGGACCACGCTCTACCAGGCGATCGACGACTGACACCGATCCGCCGAGGCCGCCCCCCCCTAGCCGCCGATGTCCCGGCTGCGGAAGTCGTCCAGGGTCTCGCGCCGGACCAGCACCCGGGCCGAGCCCTCGTGGACCGCGATGACCGCCGGCCGGCCGACGAGGTTGTAGCCGGAGGCCATGGACAGCTGGTAGGCGCCGGCCACCGGTACGGCGAGCAGGTCGCCGGGGCGGATGTCGCCGGGCAGGTGCACGTCGGCTGCGAGGATGTCGCCGGCCTCGCAGTGCCGGCCGACGACGGTGGCCGTGCGGGGTCCGGCCGTGGAGCGGCGGCCGATCAGGCGGGGCGCGTAGCGCACCCCGTACAGGGCGGGCCGCGGGTTGTCGCTCATGCCGCCGTCCACGGCGACGAACACCTTCTCCCCGGTGTGCTTGACGGCGAGCACCCGGTAGAGGGCGACTCCGGCCGGCCCGACCACGGCCCGTCCGGGCTCGACGGCGAGCCGCGGGACGGCCAGCCGGGCGGCGGCGCAGCCCTCGATGAGCTCGGCGCGCAACCGCCGGGCGAGCGCGGTGAGGTCGAGGGCGGGTTCCCCGGGCCGGTAGGCGATGCCGTGGCCGCCGCCCATGTCCAGCTCGGGCAGGACGATGCCGTGCGCGTCGCGGATGCGGGCCATCAGCCCGACCATCCGGCGCAGGGCCACCAGGTAGGGCTTCACCTCGGTGATCTGGGAACCGATGTGGCAGTGCAGGCCGGTCAGTTCGAGCTGCGGCTGGCTGAGGATCCGTGTGATGGCGTGCTGCGCGCCCCCGTCGGTGAGGGACAGGCCGAACTTCTGGTCGTCCGTGCCGGTACGGATCTCGTCGTGGCCGCCGGCCGATACGCCCGGTACCACCCGCACCTTCTGGTGCCCTTGGGGCCCGACGGCGGCCGCGATCCGGGCGATCTCGGAGGGACCATCGATGACGATCCGCCCCACGCCGAGCCGCAGCGCCGCCCCGAGGTCGCGCGGCGACTTCGCGTTGCCGTGCAACACGATCCGCTCGGGCGGGAAACCAGCGGTGACGGCGAGCTCCAGCTCCCCGGCCGAGCACACGTCCAGGCCCAGCCCCTCCTCCCGTACCCAGCGCACCACGGCCCGCGACAGGAAGGCCTTGGCGGCGTACAGCACGTCGGCTTCGGGGAAGGCCTCCCGGTAGGTCCGGCAGCGCCCGCGTACCTCCCCTTCGTCCAGGACGTAGGCCGGCGTGTCGAACCGGTCGGCCACCTCCGTCAGCGACACCCCGCCGACGGCCAGGCCGCCGTGCGGGAGCAGCGCCGTGGACGCGGGCCACAGGGACAGATCCTCCGCGTCGGTGGCGACCTCGGGGAGAACGGCTATGGTCATCGGGACCACCCTCTCAGAGAACGCGGACCGCGACGTCGGCCGGCCGCGCCGGCGCCGGCACCGGCGTGACGGAGGGGGCGCTGAAGGTCGGGTCGATCGTCAGCGGGCACGCGCCGAGCGGCGAGGCCAGCGCGCGGAGCGCGGACTCGGACAGCCGGATCCAGGGCTGCCCTGCGCCGAGCGTCGTGGCCAGCAGGTCGGGGCGGGTGAATCCGACGGCGGTGCGGTCGCCCAGAGGGGTGCGGAACATGCGGAGCACCACCTACGCGGTCCCCGGCCGGACGGGCACGTGGAGAGGTCCGGCCGGGATCCGTTCTTCAGGCTCGGGGTCGTCGTCGTACTGGAACAAACACATGGGGCCCTCCCAGAGGAACCACGAGTGGCAGGTGAGGCCCGGGATGCGGGGAGGCAGTCCGGGGCGCGACAACGAAGCTATCCCCGCGTCCGCCCGTCCGGGGCCGCTCCGTAACGCGGCTCTTACGGGGACCGGCCGAGTCCATACGCATTGCTGACGGCCGTTCCCTCAAGCGAGGGGCAGGTGCTGTTCGGACCAGACGGTCTTGCCCCCCGTGGTGTAGCGGCTGCCCCAGCGGTGGGAGAGCTGGGCGACGATGTACAAGCCGCGGCCGCCTTCCTCGGAGCTCCTCGCCCGTCGCATCCTCGGCTGCGTGTTGCTGGAGTCCGAGACTTCGCACGTCAGGGTGTCCGCCCGGATCAGCCGGAGCCGGACCGCGCCACCGGCGTGGCGGATGGCGTTGGTGACCAGCTCGCTGACGATGAGCTCGGTGCTGAACGCGAGCTCATCGAGGTTCCAGGCGGTCAGCTGGTCCAGGACGAGATGGCGCGCGTCGCCGACGTTCGCCGGGTCGGGGTCGAGGTGCCACGTCGCGAGGGAGTCGGCCTCCACCGCCCGGGTCCGGGCCAGCAGGAGGGTGACGTCGTCCCGCAGCCTGCCCGGCGGCAACCCTTCCACGACGTCGTGCCGGGCCTGACGCAGCGGCCGTCCGAGCACGTCCGCGCGCAGCAGACGGTCGGCCAGGTTGCGCATGCCCTCGTCGACGTCCCCCTCTCCGCGTTCGATCAGGCCGTCGGTGTACAGGGCGAGGACGCTGCCCGGCGGCAGATCGCGTTCGACCGGCTCGAAGGGCCACCCACCGACCCCCAGGGGCGGGCCGGGGCTCAGCTCGACGTACTCGACGGTTCCGTCCGGGCCGACCACGGCCGGGGGCGGGTGTCCGGCGCTCGCCATGACGCAGCTTCGGGTGACCGGGTCGTAGACGGCGTACAGGCAGGTGGCCCCGGCCGGCCCGCTGGGCACCAGCGTGGCCGCGTCGCCGTCGTCCGGATCGTCGCTCTCGGCTTCGGCGACGACCTGCAGGACCATGTCGTCCACGTGCGCCAGCAGCTCCTCCGGTTCCAGTTCCAGGTCCGCCATCGCGCGTACGGCGCTGCGCAGGCGCCCCATCATGGCCGTGGCGTACAGCCCGTGACCGGCGACGTCCCCGACCACCAGGGCGACACGGGCCGAGGACAGGGGGATGACGTCGAACCAGTCGCCGCCCACACCGGTGTCGGCGTCCGCCGGCAGGTAGACGCTGGCGGCCTCCAGCGCGGGCGTCTCCGCGGTGGCCGGCGGCAGAAGGCTGCGCTGCAGGCCCACAGCGGTGCGGCGTTCCTTGGTGTACCGCCGCGCGTTGTCCACGGCGACGGCCGCGCGGGCGGCGATCTCCTCCAGAAGTGCCAGGTCGTCCGCCTCCAGCGGGGGAGCGTCCCCCGTGCGCCAGAGCGTGAGCCTTCCGAACGCGATGCCCCGGGCGCACAGCGGCGCCGTCATCGCCGAGTGCGCACCCGGGACGGACGTGGCCCACTCCGGGGCCGCGTCGTTCCCGGGCGCCGCGGGCCGGCTTCCGAGGCCGGTGATCAGCTCTCCCCGGCACTCCCGCGCCCCGGACGCAGCCGGCTCGGCCACGCCCGCCCCGGTCACGGTCGCCCGGGGAGCGGCCGCGGGGAGAGGAGCCGTGAACTGGGAGGTACCGGTCCGCAGCGCGTCCCCCTCCGCACCGGCGACGGCCATCCGGATCAGGGGCAGCGTGAGATGCCCGTCAGCGGGTGGTTCACCGCCGGTCAGAACGGTCTCCGCGAGATCCACCGCCGCGCAGTCGCCGAACGCGGGCGCCAGCACCTTGACCAGGTCCTCCACGGTGCGCAGGACGGACAGCGAACCCCCCAGCGCTCCGGTCGCCCGGTACAGCAGGTCCAGGCGCCCGCGCGAGCGCTCGTGGTCGGTGACGTCGGTGAACACCGTCGCCACACCCATCGGATGCCCGTCGGGTTCCTGCAGCCGGAACGCCTGGATGGTCACGACCCGGCCGCCTCTCGGGTCGTCCAAGGTGCGCACGGTCGCGTTGAAGCCGACCAGGGGGATCCCGCTGCGCACGACCTCCCGCAGCCGCTCGTCGATGATCCGCGCGTCCTCGGCCCACAGGAAGTCGGACAGCCGCCGACCGCTCAGTTCGACCGGCACCCCGGTGTACGGCAACAGGTGCGAGTTCGTCCGCAGCAGGCGCAGGTCCGCGTCGAACACGGCCAGGCCCACCCGGCCCTGCAGGAACAGTTCGTGCGTGAAGGCGTGGTCCTGCCGCCATCGGGCGACCAGCTCCATGGGCGCGAGGAGTACGAGGCAGCGGGCCGCGTCCCCCCGCGCGCCGTCGTCCAGCGGCATGACGCGGAAGCCGATCTCCAGCTCGCGTCCGGAGCCGTGCCGCAGGGTGGCCCGGCCCTCCTGGGCCCCCTGCCCGCCCCGAGCCAGAAGTGCTTCCCAGCTCCCTGCGTCCGCGAGGAGGTCCCGCGCCGGCCGGCCGCACACGTCCGCGGACCGGCGCTCCAGGAGGGCTTCGGCCGCCGGAGTCCAGGCGAGGACCGTCCCGGCGTCGTCCAGCAGTGCCGCGGCCGTGTTCGTGACAGCGAAGGGATAGTCCTGGTTGCTCTCAGTGGCGCGCATGCGTGCCCATCTCGTCCGCCGGTCCCGCTGCTCCCATGCTGGTCGATGTCCGGAACGAGAGCCAGAGGCGTTGCGCCATCCGGTCCCGCTCCGGGCCTCGGTCACGGGAGGCGGGCCCGGTGCCCGGAGCGGGACCGGCTCACGCGCTGCCGGCCGGCGGAGGGTACGGCACCGCGGCAACCGTGTGCGGCACGGTCCGCCCGGCTTCCTGCTCGAAGGTCCGGAGCAGGTCCGCCGCCACGCTCACCGCGATCGTGGCGGGCTCCTTGCCGCTGATGCCGGCCACTCCGATGGGGGTCTTGATCCGGTCGACGGCGGCGGCGTCGTGGCCGCCCTCGGTGGCCAGGCGCTGGCGGAACCGCGCCCATTTGGCGGCCGAGCCGATCAATCCGATCGAGCCGAGACCTGCGGTGCGCAGGGCGGTGTCGCACAGCGCGGCGTCCTCGGCGTGATCATGGGTCATGATCAGGACGTGGGCGCCGGGCGGCAGCTCCGCGAGCACTTCCTCCGGCAGCAGCGGGGTGTGGTGCACGTGGACGTGCGCCACCGCATCCGCGAGCACGCCGAGCCGTTCGTCGGTGAGCATGTACGGGCGGGTGTCGATCAGGTGCAGGTCGAGGTCCTGGCGGGCCAGGATGCGCGCCAGTTCCAGTCCGACGTGCCCGACGCCGAAGACCGCCACCGCCTGGACCACCGGGAGCGGTTCGAGCAGCACCGTGACGGCTCCGCCGCAGCACTGCACCCCGTGCCGGCCGGTGACCTTGTCGTTGAGGGCGAACTCCATCAGCTCCGGCTCCGGACCGGCCGCGCCGTTCAGTTCGCGCGCCCGGTCGATGGCGACGGCCTCGATGTTGCCGCCGCCGATCGAACCCCACGTCTCGGTCCGTCCCACGACGAGTTTGGCACCGGCCCGGCGGGGCGCGTGGCCGCGCACGGTCGCGACGGTCACGAGCACGCCGGGTTCCCGGCGTGCCCGCAACCGTGCGACCGCGGCCACCCAGCTCATGTCAGGCATTGCTCAAAGCGCTCGCGTCGGCGGGGACGTCGCTGCCGTCCGGGGCCCGGCTGGCCCGGCCCTCGTGCTGCACCCCGCCCGCGCGGGCGGCCTCGACCGCCCAGTACACCGCCTCGGGTGTCGCCGGGGAGGCGAGCTCCACGCTCACTCCGGCGGGCCCGAATTCCGCGGCCGCCTGCCTCAGTGCTTCCCGTACCGAGAACGCCAGCATCAGCGGAGGCTCACCCACCGCCTTGGACCCGTAGACCGCGCCCTCCTCGGTGGCGTTCTCCAGCAGCCTGACGTTGAACTCCTCGGGCATCTCCGAGAAGCTCGGCAGCTTGTAGGTGCTCGCCGCCTGGGTCAGCAGCCGGCCGCGGTTCGGCCCGTCGCCGGCGTCCCAGCGCAGGTCCTCGAGTGTCAGCCAGCCCGCGCCCTGCACGAAACCGCCCTCGACCTGACCGATGTCGATCATCGGGGAGAGGCTGTCACCGACATCGTGCACGATGTCCACCCGCCGGATCCGGTACGTGCCGGTGAAGCCGTCCACCTCCACTTCGGCCGCGGCGGCGCCGTAGGAGAAGTACTTGAACGGCGATCCCTGGAAGGCCTTCGCGTCCCAGTGCAGACCCTCCGTCCGGTAGAAGCCCGCAGCCGACAGCTGGACCCGCTGGAAGTACGCGGTGCGCACCAGGTCGTCCCAGGCCAGCTCCTTGTCGTTGCCGAGGACGCGCGCGACGCCCTCGACGATGCGCACGTCCGAGGCGTTCGCACCCAGCTGGGTGCCGGCCACCTGCAGCAGCCGCTCGCGGATCTGCTCGCAGGCGTTCTTCACCGCCGCGCCGTTGAGGTCCGCCCCCGCGCTCGCGGCGGTGGCGGAGGTGTTGGGCACCTTGTCCGTGCGGGTCGGAGCCAGCCGCACCTTGTGCATCGGAATGCCCAGCGTGGTCGCGGCCACCTGCAGCATCTTGGTGTGCAGACCCTGCCCCATCTCGGTGCCGCCGTGGTTGATCAGGACCGAGCCGTCCTTGTAGACCAGCACCAGAGCGCCGGCCTGGTTGAAGGCGGTCAGGTTGAACGAGATGCCGAACTTGATGCCGGTGATCGCGAGCGCCCGCTTGGTGTGCGGGTGCGTGGCGTTGAAGGCCGCGATCTCGCGCTTGCGACCGGCGAAGCCGGAGTCGTCCTGGACCTGCTGCCAGATGACGGAGATCCGTTCGGGGTGGGCGACCGGCTGTCCGTACGGCGTCGAATGGCCCTGCCGGTAGAAATTGCGCTCCCGCAACTCCATCGGGTCCAGGCCGAGGAGCGGGGCGCACCGGCCCATGATGTCCTCGATCACCAGCATGCCCTGCGGTCCGCCGAAGCCGCGGAACGCGGTGTTGGAGACCTTGTTGGTCTTGGCGACGCGACCGGCGACGCGCGCGTGGGGGATCCAGTAGGTGTTGTCGATGTGGCACAGTGCGCGGGCCACCACCGGCTCGGACAGGTCCAGGCTCCAGCCGCCGTCCGCGGTCAGGGTGGCGTCCAGGGCCTGGATGCGGCCCTCGGCGTCGAAGCCGATCTTCCACGCGGCGTGGAAGCCGTGGCGCTTGCCGGACATGGTCAGGTCCTGGGTCCGGTTGAGCCGCACCCGGACCGGCCGGCCGGTCAGCCTGGCGCCGAGGGCGGCGACGGCCGCGAACCCGTGCGGCTGCATCTCCTTGCCGCCGAAGCCGCCGCCCATCCGCAGGCACTGCACGGTCACCTCGTGGCTGTGCAGGCCGAGCACGTGCGCGACGATCTCCTGCGTCTCCGAGGGGTGCTGGGTGCTGCTCTGGACGAACATCTGCCCGTTCTCGTCGACGTGGGCCAGCGCCGCGTGCGTCTCGAGATAGAAGTGTTCCTGATCGGAGAACTGGAACTCGCCGGTGAACACGTGCGCGGAGTCGGCGAACCCGGCGTCCACGTCGCCGGTCACCATCACCGGCCGGGCGCCGTGAAAGCTCTCCGCCGCGATCGCTTCCTGCAGCGTGATCACGGAGGGTTTCTCGTCGAGTTCCACCTCGACGGCCGCCGCACCGAGCCGGGCCGCCTCCAAGGTCTCGCCGAGCACCCAGGCGACCGCGTGGCCGTGGAACATGACCTCGTCGGGGAAGAGCGGTTCGTCGTGCTTCATTCCGGCGTCGTTGACGCCGGGCACGTCGGCAACGGTCAGCACGCGGACCACACCGGGCACGGCGAGCGCGGGCTCGGTGCGCAGCGCGGTGATCCTGCCGTGGGCCTTCATGACCTGGACCGGGTGGGCGTGCAGGACGTCCTTGGTGCGGTGGACCAGGTCGTCGGTGTAGAGAGCGGCGCCGGTGACGTGCAGGTCGGCACTCTCGTGCGGCATCGAAACCCCGACGACGGGCTTTTCGGGGCGCTCGGACAAATGGCTCATGACGACACCGCCTCGGTGGTTCGCGCGTACAGCTTCAGCAGGCTCTGGCCGAGCATCGCGGAGCGGTAGCCGGCGCTGGCGCGGTGATCGTCCATCGGCGTGCCCTGGGCCCGCAGCACCCGCGCCGCGGCGGCGACGGTCTCCGCCGCCCACGGCTTGCCCTCCAGGGCCGCCTCGGTGGCGAGGGCGCGGATCGGGGTGGCGGCCACGCCGCCCAGGCCGATGCGCGCCTTGCGCACGCTCCCGTCCTCGATGTCGAGCGCGAAGGCGACCGCCACGCTGGAAATGTCGTCGAAGCGCCGTTTGGCGATCTTGTGGAAGGCCGTGACCGGCGACAGCGGCAGCGGGATGCGCACGGCCCGGATCAGCTCGCCGGGGCGGCGCACGCTCTGCCGGTAACCGGTGAAGTAGTCGGAGAGGGGGACCTCGCGCTCACCGTCGGCGTCGGCGAGCACCACCGACGCCTCCAGCGCGAGCAGCACCGGCGGGCTGTCGCCGATGGGGGACCCGGTGCCCAGGTTGCCGCCGAGGGTGGCACTGTTGCGGATGAGCCGGGACGCGAACTGCGGGAACAGCTCCGCCAGCAGCGGAACGCTGCCGTCGAGGCGGCGTTCGATCTCCGTGAGCGTCTGCGCCGCCCCGATCACGATGTGATCGGATGCGACGCGCAGCTCCCGCAGTTCGGGCAGACGATCGACCGCGACCACGCAATTCGCCCGGCGGGAGCGGATGTTCACCTCCACACCCCAGTCGGTGCTTCCGGCGACGACCACCGCGTCGGGCCGTTCGCGTAGCAGCCGCAGCGCATCGGCGAGGGTGCCCGGCCGCAGGAACGCGCTGTCGTCCTGGGCGTATTCGGTGGCGACCGGTGCGGGCGGGGACTGCTCGCGACGCTGCGCCAGGGGGTCGTCCTCGGGGGGCGTGCCGACGGCGAACGCGGCGTCGCGGATCGGGCGGTAGCCGGTGCAGCGGCACAGGTTGCCGCTCAGCGCGTGCAGATCGAAACCGTTCGGACCGTGCTCGGAGCCGGAGCCGGAGCCGGAGCCGGAGCCGGAGCCGGAGTCGGTGCCGTCGGTCGAGTCCGGGTGCGCGCAGCGGTCGGGCCGGTAGTACTCGGAGGCCATGCTGCAGATGAATCCCGGTGTGCAGTAACCGCATTGGGAGCCGCCGCGGACGGCCATCTCCTCCTGCACGGGGTGCAACACGGCCGGCGTGCCGGATGCGCCGGCGGTGGCGAGACCTTCGGAGGTGATGACCTCCTGACCGTCGAGGGCGGCGACCGGAACCAGGCAGGCGTTGACCGCCACCCAGTCCGTGGGCTTGTTCACCCCGGGACGGGCCACCAGCACCGAACAGGCCCCGCATTCCCCTTCGGCGCAGCCCTCCTTGGTGCCCGTGAGGCCACGCTCGCGAAGATGGTCCAGCACCGTGGTGTGGGGTGCGGCCGGTGAAATCGGTGATTCTTTTCCGTTGACCGTGATCCGCGCCGCTACCATGGCACGTCCTCATTCCGGCGTGCGGTGGTTCTGACTGTCCTAGTCGCCATTTCAGGAGCTTTCTTTTTCAGTGGCGCAGCTCGAAACCCGGAGCGCGGCACATCGGCACGAGACGGCGTGCCGTAAACGGTGTCAGAGAGGGAAAGGTGCCGGGACCGCAGAACGGGCACGCCGGCAAGGGGCTGCTCAGCAGCCGTGTGCCACACGACCCGGAGCCCAGGCGATCTGGTGAGCGAGGCGAAGCAGTTCGGAGACGGTCGACATCCGGCTTCGCCTCCTTCCAGCAGCTCATGGGTGGGTGCGGTCGAAACTACGTTGCAGCGGGTTCGTCGGTCAAGCGGATGCCGGTGGATTCCACGGAAGCCCGCCACTTCCTGCGGCGGGTATTCGTAGGCGGAACCAGTCGTGGCGCCACCGGTCGCTGCGTCACCAGCGGACATGGAGCAGCGTGGGCCGGCGCAGGACGAGCCCGGCCGGGCGGGGCGCGGGGGCTTGTGCGGTGAGGGCGAGGCCGGGCAGCGCCCGGGCTCTCCCCTTCCTTGATCTCCAGCCAGTCCAGGGTGGCGAGCGCGGTGCCGCCGGTCATGGGCAGGGCGGCCGCCGAGACGGGGTCGAGGTCCCGGGGCCGCTGGGCGAGCGCGGTGTCCTGCGGGGCGGTCATGTGCTCGGCGAAGGAACCGTGGCCGCAGGTGTGGGGCCAGGCCATGCCGAAGACCTCGTCCCCCGGGCTGAATGTACGCAGCGCCGAGCCCCCGAAGGCGCTCCGAGGAGCTGACCTACGCCCTCGACGGGGGCGACGCGCCGAACCAGCGCCCCGCCCCCGTCGTGAAGGACGACGTGCTGTGGGAGCGGACGGGGGAGGGCACTCCTACGGGGTCTGCGTCGGGGTGAGCTTCGTGAGGACCAGCAGGGTGTCGACGAGGTCCTCGGCGGGGGCGCCGGTGGCCAGGCGGCGCAGCTGCTGGCCGAAGACCAGGGCGACGGCCGCGCCCGCCAGGCGTTCGGGGTCCGGTACGCCGAGGTGGGTGAGGATCCGCGTGGCCAGCAGGTCGTAGGCGGCGAAGCACTCGGCCGCCGCGGCGCGCAGCCGTTCGTCGCGGCCCGCCTGGACGTACAGCTCGAAGGGTGCGATGTGGCGGCTGTCGAAGGCGTTGCCGCCGGCGACCTGCGCCACCACCTCGGCTGCCTGCCCGATGTCGAAGCGCTCGTCGGAGCACGCGTCGGCGAGCGCCGTGAAGTGCCGGGTCTCCTCCCCCACGAAGTGCAGCAGGCTCTCGCGCAGCAACTCGTGCTGGGTGGCGAAGTGGTAGGTGACGGAACCCAGCGAGACTCCGGCCTCCTTGGCGATCCGCCGGTTGGTGACGGCGGCGATGCCGTCCTGCCCGATGATCCGCAGTACGGCGTCGATGATGCGCTGGCGGGTGTCGGAGGCATGGGGCATGTCGACATTCTGCCCCATCGGGCGGCGCGACGGCCCGGCCGGGGTAGAGGAGTTGGGGCGTCCGGGGTGTGGACAGGGCGCGCCCCGATCCCTACTGTTCGTTCGAACGAACAGTCGAGGGTCGCCGTACGGGAGTCGTCGTGGACATATCCGGATCGAACGTTCTGCTCACCGGGGCCAACGGAGGCATCGGCTCCGCCCTGGCCGAGCGCCTGGCCGCGCAGGGGGCCCGGCTCACGCTCACCGGGCGGCGGGAGGAAGCCCTCAAGGCCACCGCGGACGCCTGCGGCGCCCGCACCGTGGTCGCCGACCTGGCCGTCCGGTCCGACGTGGTCCGGCTCGCGGAGACCTGCGTCGAGGCGGACGTCCTCGTCGCGAACGCCGCGCTCCCCGCCAGCGGCGACCTCCTGGACTACACCGAGGACCAGCTCGACCGCGCCCTCGACGTCAACCTGCGCGCGCCCGTCCTGCTGTCCCGGCTGCTCGCCGCGCACATGGTGGCCCGCCGCCGCGGCCACATCGTGCTGATCGGCTCGATTTCCGGCAAGGCCGCGACCAAGTCGACCTCGCTGTACAACGCGACGAAGTTCGGACTGCGCGGGTTCGCCCTCGCGCTGCGCCAGGAACTCCGGGGTACGGGGGTGGGCGTCTCACTCGTCCAGCCCGGCTTCGTCCGCGACGCCGGGATGTTCGCGGACACCGGCGCCACCCCGCCGAACGGCATCAGGACCGTGACGCCGGGCCAGGTCGCCGACGGCGTCGTACGGGCCGTGCGCCGCGACCGGTGCGAGGTCAACGTGGCGCCGCTGGAGCTGCGGCTGCTGAGCGCCATCGCCGGGCAGTTCCCCGGATTCGCCGAGCGGATCCAGGCCCGCGCGGCCGTCGACGGCTCCGTGCGCCAGATCGTCGACGCCCAGCGCTCGCGCCGCTGACAACGCCCCGCACGCCCCGCACGCACGCACGCCCGTAGACCTGCACGCCCGCACGCCCGCACGCCCGCACGCCCGCACGCCCGCACGCCCGCACGTCTGTACGCCTGCACGTCTTCCCTGCCACCCACGTGAACGGAGAACACGGCCGTGCCGAGTCAACACCTCCCGAACGGCGCTCCCGAGCTCGGCCCGGGTGTCGAGCGCAGGTCCCTGCTCCGATTAGGGGCCCTGCTGGCCGCGGGCGGAGCCGCCGCGCTCGTTCCCGCACCGATCGCGCACGCCGCGACCAGGGGCCAGGGGACCGACACGGTGACCACCACCTACCAGGGCCGCGCCCCGTACGGCAACGACCAGTGGGCGTACGTCCCCTTCGACCTCCCCGCCGGGGTGCAACGCATCTCCGTCTCCACCTCCCACGACGCCGCCGCCGGCATCCTCGACCTCGGCATCTTCGGCCCGTCCGGCTTCCGCGGCTGGTCGGGCGGTGAACGGGCCGGGTTCACCCTCTCTGCGGCGGACGCCACTCCGGGCTATGTGCCCGGCCCCGTCGAACCCGGCACCTGGTCCGTCATCCTGGGGCCGATGGTCGGCGCCGCCGGCGGCATGACCTGGCAGGTCGACGTCACCCTGCACCACGGCGACCCGCTGCCCCGGACCCCGTACGACATCCTGCCGGCCTCGGTGGCGGGACGGGGGCCCGGCTGGTACCGGGGCGACCTGCACCTGCACAGCGTGCACTCCGACGGGAAACGCACGGTGGACGAGATCGTCACGGCCGCCCGCCAGGAGGGGCTGCACTTCATCGCCACGTCCGACCACAACACCAGCTCCACCGGGGTGACATGGCGCGGCAACGTCCCGACCGACCTGCTGGTCGTCAACGCCGAGGAGGTCACCACCCGCCACGGCCACTGGCTGGCGGTCGGCCTGCCGCAGGGCGAATGGGTGGACTGGCGCTACGGCCCCGCGGACCAGGGAGTGTTCGACGGTCACGCCCGGCGCGTGCACAGTCTGGGCGGGCTCACGATCGCCGCCCATCCTCTGACTCCGGCACCGGGATCCTTCTGGGAGTTCGGCCTCGACCGCGTGGACGCGCTGGAGGTGTGGAACGGGCCGTGGACCCTGGACGACGCGGCCAACATCGCCGCCTGGCACGTCATGCTCTGCCTCGGCAAGCGGGTCGCCGCCGTCGGCAACAGCGACGCCCACAGCCACGGGGACGCCGTCGGCCGGCCCCACAACGTGGTGCACGCCACCAGTCTGTCGACGCCCGCCGTGCTGGACGCACTGCGCCGGGGCCGGTCGTACGCCGTCGAATCCTCCGCCGTGACCGTGGACTTCACCGCGCGCGCGGGCGGGGCGGTCGCGGGCCCCGGCGAGGAACTGCCCCTGTCGCTCTTCGACGCCGTCGACGTGACCTTGAACGTGACCGGAGCCCCGGACAGCATCGCCACGCTGTACACCGAGTGGGGCATCATGGCCGCCACCTGCATCGACGGCAGCGGCAGGGGGCAACTGCGCTGGCGCGGCTGGGGCAAGGCCTCCCTGTTCGCCCGGGCCGAGGTCCGTCGGCCGAAGCCCGCCTCCACCACGCTGGACCAACTGGTCGCCCTCACCAACCCGGTGTGGTTCTACCCCGCACAACTGCCCCCGTACGACGTCGAGCGGCGCGCGCTCTTCCACACCGAGCGCCGCCCCGACGGGTCGTGGAGCAGCATGCGCCCGCTGCCGGGCGCCGCCGCCGGAGCGGCCTCGTTCACGGGGATCCAGAGCGCCGCGGCCGGCATGGCGGACGGCTCCGTCGTGGTGCTGGGCATCGCGCCCGACAACGGTCTGTGGCTGACCACCGTACGGGGTTCGGCCACCCTCCGGCCCTGGCAGCGCGTCGCGGGACCGGACGGCGCGGCCGGGTTCACCGTACGGGAGGCGGACATCGCCGCCTTCCCCGACGGCACCTGCCAGATCGTGGTGACGGCGATGGACGGCACCGCCTTCCACCAGCAGCGCCGCGCCGACGGCGGACTGCCCGGCTTCCGGGCGCTGCCCGGCTTCACCGCGAACAGCCGCTGGGGAGCGACGAAGGTGTCGATCACCGCCATGCCCGACGGGTCCGCCCAACTGGTCGGTTACGGCACGGACGGTGCCATGTACCACTGCGTCCGCGGGCGCGACGGCGCGTGCACGGCCTGGGGGCGCCTGGGAGGCTACAACGGGGCCCCGACGTTCTCCGGCCCGGCCCTGGCGATCGCCGGCATGCCCGACGGTTCCTCCCAGGTGCTCGCGATCGGGCTCGACGGGATGGTGTACCACCGGCTGCGACGGTCCGACGGCTCCTGGACCGCTTTCCTCCCCCCGCGCGGCGTCACCACCGCCACCATGGCGGCCAGCGCCATCGGCATCACGGGGATGCCCGACGGCTCCGCCCAGGTCGTGGCGGTCGGGCTCGACGGACGGATCTGGCACAACACCAGGAAGCCGGACGGCTCGTGGACCCCGTTCGCGCACATACCCGGCCCGAACGGGAGGGACCCCTTCCCCGCGGGCCAGGTCCGCATCACCTCCCTGCGTGACGGCACCACGCACGTGACGGCCGTCAGCGCCGGCTAGGACGTCTGCCGCCCGCAGCGTGGGCGACACGATCGCCCGGCGCTGGGGCGCCTGATCCCCTCCGAGAACGGGGAGCCGGGTACGGGGCCCCGCACCCGGCGGTCCGGGTACGGCCCCGCACCCGTCGGCCTCACGGTGCGGGCCGGCGCCCCGAGGCCGGGGCCGGCATCACCGGAGCGCCTCGAAGGAGGCGACGAGGTCGATGGGGGAGGGGAGCGCGCTGATGTCGGCCTGGGTGGCGGCGGCGCCCTTGCGGAGGTCGTCGTCGGTGAGGAGGCGGCTGAGCAGGGCGGCGTCCACGCTGTCGCCGCTCGCACGGAGGGCGAAGCCCAGGCCCGTCGCGGCATCGACGTTGATGAAGTGGTCGGCGCCCTGCGGCAGGATCAGCTGCGGCACGCCCCGGGCCGCGGCGGTGAGCATGGTGCCGGATCCGCCGTGGTGCACGACCGCGTCGGCGGTGTCCAGCAGCTGGGCCAGCGGCACCCAGGGCAGGGGGCGGACATTGGGGGGAAGGGTGCCGAGCGGGCTCAGGTCGGTGTCGCCGACGGCGAGCAGGAACTCGGCGTCGACGGTGGCGGCCTCGGCTATCACGCGGGCGACCGGGTTGACGCCCGCGAACGCGGTCACCACCGTTCCGAGGGTGACGGCGATCCGGGGCCGGGAGCCACGGGCCACGAGGTCACCGGGCACCGTGCCGCCGCCGTTGTACGGCACGTAGCGGACCCGCCAGCCGGTGCCGTCGCCGCCGAGGGAGGCGGGTACGACATCGAGGACGGTACGGGTGGCCGGGCCTTCGACCGCGCGTGCCCGGTACTCGTCCGCCAGGGCGTCGGCGAGAACGCCGACCATGCCGGAGCCGGACATCACTCCGAAGTTGTGCACGACGGCGGGTATGCCGAGTGCCGCCGAGACCAGGGGTGCGGCGGCCTGGAAGGCGGCGTGGACGATGAGGTCGGGCCGCCAGGCGGTGGCCACCGCGAGCAGGTCGTCAATGGTGACCCGGCTGTGTTCGGCGAAACCGGCCGTGGCCAGCCGCTGGGTCTCCTCCACGCTCTTGTCGTCCGTGACGAACTGCGGTTCGGTGCCCTCCGAGGTGCGCCGGAAGGCGTCCATCAGCGTGGAGCCGTCGCCTATCTCGACGGTGGGCACGCCGGCCTGCCGCATCTGGTCGAGCGGGGCCGAACCGGCGAACAGGACCTGGTGCCCTGCGGCCTGGAGTGCCTGGGCGGTCGGCACCATCGGGAACAGGTGGCCTGCCGCGGCGGGGCCGGTGAACAGTACGCGCACTGCGTTACTCCTCGGGTGGAGCTCCTTGATTCCTCTGACAGATTGTTGAACGTACGTACCGCAGCGTCAGTTTCCATCGAAGCAGACGAGTTTCGGCCGTTCCTGACGAGGGCTCGGGCCACCGTCCTGGCAGGATGGCGGCATGGAACGCGTGCGTGGAATCGGTGGGTACTTCATGCGGGCCGCCGACCCGGCGGTGCTGGGCGCGTGGTACCACGACTGCCTGGGGCTCGACACCGATGAGCACGGCCTGTGCCGTCAGGAAGCCGGGCCGACGGTGTTCGCGACGTTCGAGTCCGAGACCGACTACTTCGGGTCCCGAGCGCAGCAGACCATGCTCAACTTCCGGGTCCGCGACCTGGACGCGATGCTCGCGCAGTTGCGCGCCAAGGGCGCGGACGTGGCCGGGGAGACGCAGGACATGGAGGGTGTCGGCCGATTCGGCTGGGTCACCGATCCCGAGGGCAACCGGATCGAGCTGTGGCAGCCGGCCTGACCCGTGGCCGGGCCGCTCAGGCGAAGGGCTCGCCGGGCCGTGCCGCTCCGAGAGGACTCGCACCCGGCAGAGGGGGCGGCGCGCACGTGCACGCCACCCCCGGGAATCACTTCGACTGGTAGACGCCGAAGACGTCGAGCACCAGGTCGGCGTCCTGATAGCCCTGGTTCCAGAAGGTGATGACGCCGTGGTCGCCGTCGCTCGCCTGCACCAGGTTCGGGACGGTCGCGCCGGACGTCCAGTTCAGGGTGGAGGAGCCGGGGCGCGGTCCGGCGGGCGCGGCGGCCCCGCCCTCCGCCGGCAGCGGGTAGGGGCTCGGCGCCACCGAGAGGTATCCGGTGCCGCCGGTCTCGGTGACGGTGGTGTTCAGCACGTAGGCCTCGACACCCGTCGCGGCGTCGGGCGTGAACCCCTGCGTGATGTACTCCCGGGCCCGGAACCTGCCGCCGGGCCAGCCGTAGGCCTCCTCGCGGGTGTCGAGCGTCCGGAACGGGGTGAAGGGCAGGAAGGCGGCCTTGCTGTCCTTGCTGTAGTAGCCGACGACGTCGACCACCACGTGGGCCGCCATCCAGGACCCGTTGAAGACCTTGATCGTCCCGTCCGCGGCCACCGGCACGATCACCGCGTTGGCCACCGTCTGACCGGGCACGAAGTTCAGGTTCGACGCCGTCGGGACCGCCCCGTCGCCGGAGTAGGCGGTCAGGTGGCCCGGCCCCTGGGGTTCCGTCACCGTGACGTTCAGGGCCACCGCCGTGATGCCCTGGGGCACGCCCTGCAGGCCGCCGATCCGGGTCGCGAACGCACTGCGCGCGGCGAGCCGGCCCCGGGGCGCGCCGCGACCTTCACGGGTGTCCACGAACCGGGCGGGTGTCATCGAGGTGTAGCCGCCGGCCGAGGCCCGGGTGAAGTAGCCGGTGACGTCGGCGATCAGGTCGACCGGCTGCGGGCCGCCGTTGTAGAGCTCCACGTACCCGTCCTCGCCGACCGGCACGATCACCAGGTTCGGCACGGACCGGCCGGCCGTGTAGTTCAGGTTCGAGGTCCCCGGTCGCTCGTAGCCCGCGCCGGGCCACGCGGTCACGTACCCGCTCTCCACGGTCTCCGTGACCGTGACGTTGAGGGCCACCGCCGTGACGCCCGCCGGGACCGCGGCGTTGCCGGCCACCTTCACCCGGGCGGAACCCTGCCCGGCGACCTTGACCGCGGGCGCGCCGGTGCCGTTGCGGGTGTCGAGGAGCCGGGTCGGAGCGTGCGGGGTGAAGTCGGAGCCGGGGGTGAGGAAGGCACCTCCGTTGGCGGCCTGGACGGCGTTGGCGGTGTCGGTCACCGTCACCTTCACCTGGTACTCGCCGGACTTGTCGTACGTGTGCGAGTGGTGCAGCTCGGCGTTGCCCTGGGCGGTGACCGTGTCGGTCTTCCCGTCGCCCCAGTCGATGACGACGCCGAGCGCGAAGTCGGCGCTCGTGATCAGGGCGGTGAGCTCGATCCCGTGCGCGGTGTAGCTGGTGCCGCTGACGTCCACCGCGAGAGCCGGGTTGGCCCCCGCGTCCAGTGCGTTCACCGCGGTCTGCGCACTCTGCGCGGTCTGCGGTGCGGCGGTCTTGGCGTCCGCCTTGCCGGTCGCCGTGGCGGCGGCGGGCAGGGTGGTACGGATCGTGCGGTCGGCCGGGCTGTGGAAGCCCTCGGAGGTGGATGCCTTGGCTATCGCCTCGGCCACGCCGGCCGCGACGGGTACGGGATCCGCCGCCTGCGCGGTGCCCGGAACGATGCCGAGACCGGCCGCCACGAGGGCAGCGGTCATTACGAGTCGGTGGTTGCGCACCGGCCCCCCAGTTGTGGTGATGAGCGAAGAGGGGCCAACGTATGGAAGGTTCCGGCCAAGGGTCACGAGGGTCTGGCACGATTCACTCCATAGGGGCCAGGGCTTTACCGGCTGTGCGGTTTGTGATCGACAGGAGGTCGCTCGAACCGCGGCCCGCGGGCGGGCACGTGCGGGCGCGGGATGGCCTCAGTCGACGCTTCCGGCCCCGCGATCGGGCGCGCTCAAGTCCCCCGTTGCGGGAATGCCGTCGGCGAGCCCGTAGCGCAGGTACACGGTGCCCTTCGGGCCGGCCGCCGGGGGCGCGAGGAGCCTGACGTTCGTGGGCACCGCGCCCTCGTCGAACACCTTCTTCCCGACACCGAGCACGATCGGGTGCACCCAGAGGTCGAGACGGTCGAAGAGCTTCTCGCGCAGGAGGGTCTGCACGAGGTTCAGGCTCCCGACGACCTTCACGTGCTCGTGCCGGTCACGGACCTCACGCACGGCGTCGGCGAGGTCCGGGCCGAGCTGCGTGGACCCGGCCCACGAGAGGTCGGGCCTGCCGCGGGAGGCCACGTACTTCGGGACGCCGTTGAAGAGCGCGGCGATCTCACCGTCCTCGCCGCCCTTCTGGTGAGGCCAGTAGGCGGCGAAGATGTCGTACGTCCGCCGGCCGAGCAGGAGGGCGTCCGTGCCCTCGTACGCGGCGCCGACCTGCGCCCCGGCGACCTCGTCCAGCAGGGGCGCCTGCCAGCCGCCGAACGGGAACCCCACCGGGTCCTCGTCGGGGCCGCCGGGCGCCTGCCCGACGAGGTCGAGGGTCGCGAACAGCTCGATTTCGATGAGGCCCATGGCTTGCTCCCGATGAGTCGGTGTCGTCTCCGTCAAGAGATAGACCTGCGGGTGCCCGCAGACTCATCGCCGCGCCGGACCCCGGTTTCATCCGCGCGGGGGTACGGGTTGCCCCGCCCCGCACGGCGTGCCGGGCGGATCTCCCGCGCTGCCCCTGCTTGCGGACCGTTTCGGTCCGCAATGGAGGGGTTGATCAGCGACGGCAAAGGTTCGGGGGCGCGGGCCAGGGGGGCGCCC